>JAVKDQ010000150.1:0-39423 GCA_040222155.1 Roseovarius sp. | reverse complement strand
GGCCTTGTGGCGGGCGATCAGCTCGGCCACGTCCTTGGGGCGGTTGCCCACCACGTCGTCGGCCCCCATGATGATCATCTGCGTATTTCGACTGGAAGGCCTCGCGGGTGACGATCTTCTCGACCAGCTCGGCGATTTCCTTCTGGGTCGGCCAGAGATCCTTGAGATAGACATCCTTGCCATCGGGGGTCTGGGCGATTGCGTCGGTGGCGAGGTTGATGTTCATGTCGCCGGCCAGCGCATAGGCCACCACGAGGGGCGGCGAGGCGAGGTAGTTGGCGCGCACATCGGGGCTGATGCGGCCCTCGAAGTTGCGGTTGCCGGAAAGCACCGAGGTGGCGACGAGGTCGTTCTCGGCGATGGCCTTGCTGATCTCGGGTTGCAGCGGGCCGGAGTTGCCGATGCAGGTGGTGCAGCCATAGCCCACGAGGTTGAAGCCGATGGCGTCGAGATCCTCCTGCAGGCCTGCGGCCTCGAGATAGTGCGACACCACCTGGCTGCCCGGCGCGAGCGAGGTTTTCACCCAGGGCTTGCGGTTGAGGCCCAGTTCGCGCGCCTTGCGGGCCACGAGGCCTGCGCCGATCATCACGTAGGGGTTGGAGGTGTTGGTGCAGGAGGTGATCGAGGCGATCACCACCGAGCCGTCGCGGAGCGTATACTCCTCGCCCTCGACCTTGGCGGTCTTGCGGGGGTCGGTGAGCGTGTCGGGCGCGGGGCCCTCGGCGGCCATGTCGGTGGCGCCCTTGCTCTCATCCTCGCCGCGATAATCGGCCACCACCTTGAAGAACTCGGGCGCGGCGCGGTCGAGCGAGACGTAATCCTGCGGGCGCTTGGGGCCGGAGATGGCGGGCACGATGGTGCCCATGTCGAGGGTGAGCGTATCGGTGTAGACGGGGGCATAGTCCGGCCCGCGCCAGAAGCCGTTTTCCTTGGCATAGGCCTCGACCAGCGCGATGCGGTCCTTGTCGCGGCCGGTTTGCTCGAGGTAGCGCAGCGTCTCGCCGTCGATCGGGAAGAAGCCGCAGGTGGCGCCGTATTCGGGGGCCATGTTGGCGATGGTGGCACGGTCGGCCAGCGGGAGGTTGTCGAGGCCCGCGCCGTAGAACTCGACGAACTTGCCCACCACGCCCTTCTTGCGCAGCATCTCCACGACCTTCAGCACGAGGTCGGTGCCGGTGGTGCCCTCGACCATCGCGCCGGTGAGCTCGAAGCCCACCACCTCGGGGATCAGCATCGAAATCGGCTGGCCCAGCATCGCGGCCTCGGCCTCGATGCCGCCCACGCCCCAGCCCAGCACGGCCATGCCGTTGACCATGGTGGTGTGGCTGTCGGTGCCGACGAGCGTGTCGGGGTAGGCCACTTCCTCGCCGTTCTGGTCCACATCCGTCCAGACTGTCTGGGCGAGATATTCGAGGTTGACCTGGTGGCAGATGCCGGTGCCGGGCGGCACCACGCGGAAGTTGTTGAACGCGCCCTGACCCCATTTGAGGAACTGGTAGCGCTCCATGTTGCGCTCGTATTCGCGATCGACGTTCATCTGGAAGGCGCGGGGGTTGCCGAACTCGTCGATCATCACCGAGTGGTCGATGACCAGATCGACCGGGTTGAGCGGGTTGATCTGCTGGGCGTCGCCGCCCAGAGCCACGATGCCGTCGCGCATGGCCGCGAGATCGACCACGGCCGGCACGCCGGTGAAATCCTGCATCAGCACGCGCGCCGGGCGGTAGGCCAGCTCGCGGTCGCCCTTGCCGCCATTCTCGGCCCAGGCGGAGAAGGCCTTGATGTCGTCCACCGTGACGGTCTTGCCATCCTCGAAGCGCAGCATGTTCTCGAGCACCACCTTCAGGCTGGCGGGGAGTTTCGAGAAATCGCCCAGGCCCGCGGCTTCGGCGGCGGCGATGGAGTAGTAGGAGACGGTGTTGCCCGCGACGGTGAGCGTCTTGCGGGTTTTCGAGGTATCGTGGCCAACTGTGATGGGCATGCGGGCATCCTTTCGCAAGTGAGGGCTGGCATTCGCGCCCGCTTCTGACCGATTTGATTCCGCCGATCAAGAGGGGTGGGCGCGTTTCGGTATACTATTGCACACAATTGGGATGAGTCGCAAGTCTCACCACCCTCTCGCGAAACCTTGATTGGTCATGCTATGGGGGAATGCATAGAACAGTCGGAAACCGACAAACGCACACGAAGAGACCTGTAACCGAGATGGCCAAACTCGCCGGACTGCTCGTCGCTCTGCTTCTCGCAGGCGCCTCGCCCTCCCTTGCGCAGGATCGCCCGGTGCTGGTGGAGCTTTTCACCTCGCAAGGCTGCTCCTCCTGCCCGCCGGCGGATGCCTTCCTCCACAAGCTCGCCGCGCGCGACGACGTGGTGGCGCTGGCGCTGCACGTGGATTACTGGGATTACATCGGCTGGAAGGACAGCTTCGCCAGCGAGGCCTATACCGCCCGCCAGCGCGCCTATGCCCGCGAGGCCGGGCGGCGGATGGTCTATACCCCGCAGATGATCATCATGGGGGCCGACGACGTGGTGGGCAACCGCCCCAAGGACGTGGCCGAGCTGATCGCCCGCCACAAGGCCGCGCCGCGCCCGGTGACGCTGGAGGCGCGCCGCACCGGCGGGGCGCTCCGCATCCGCGCCGAGGCCAGCCGCGCCCTGCCGGGCCGCGCCACCGTGCAGGTGTTCCGCTATCGCCCCGAATCCACCGTGGCGATCACCCGGGGCGAGAACGCGGGCCGCACGCTCGACTATGCCAACGTGGTCACCTCCATGGCGGTGGTGGGCGAATGGGACATGCGCGCGCCGCTCGCGCTCGATGTGCCGATGGCGGGCACCGAGCCTGCCGTGGTGCTGATCCAGCAAGACCGCCACGGGCCCGTTCAGGCCGTGGCGCAGGTGGATTAGGGCTGGATCGTGAGTATTTAGACCCAAGAAGAAACCCGGGCCTGGTGCCTGCTTCTTCTTGGAGGCAAATACTCGAAACCGCCGCTAGCCGATCTCGTTCACCAGGTCTGCCAAGGCGCCCAGATCGCCGATTTCGCGGAAGCGCGGCGCCTCTTCGGGGGGCGTGTCGTGTTCGAGTTCCCAGGTGAGGGGATGCGGCACGTAGATGCCCCAGCCGCCCGCATCGAGCGCCGGGCGCACATCGGAGCGCAGCGAATTGCCCACCATCATGGCGCGCCCGGCGCCCTCGCCGTGGCGCGCAAAGATCTCGGCATAGACCTGGGCCGTCTTGTGGCTGACCACCTCGACGCCGTGAAAGAGATCGCCCAGGCCCGATTGCGCCAGCTTGCGCTCCTGGTCGAGCAGGTCGCCCTTGGTGATGAGCAGCACACGGTGGGTGGCGGCCACGGCCTCGACCGCCTCGCGGGCCTGCGGGAGCAGCTCGATGGGATGTTGCAGCATCTCCTGCCCGGCGGCGATGAGCTCGGCGATCACCGAGGCGGGCACGCGCGCCTCGGTCACCTCGATGGCGGTTTCGATCATCGAGAGCACGAAACCCTTTATGCCGAAGCCGTAATGGCCGAGGTTGCGGCGCTCGGCGGCGAGCAGGCGGTCGCGCAGGTGATCGCCTTCGACGTGGTCGCGCAGCAGCCGGGCGAATCTCTCCTGCGTGAGCTGGAAGAAGCGCTCGTTCTGCCAGAGCGTATCGTCGGCGTCGAAACCGATTGTCGTGAGATTCTGCGCCATCCTGCCGGCCTATCCGCCCGCACCCTCTTTTCAGATGCGTCCCGAAGGCTATATACACGGATCACGACCGCCCATGTCAAACGACGCACGCGCCGAGAATGCCACAGCCGATCATCATGATGTCAGAGCCCGGAGACGGCCAGAATGGCGGAGATACCTCCGTCATCGTCGAGACGCGCCCCAAGACCAAGCGGCCGCCGCTCTACAAGGTGCTGCTGCTCAACGACGATTACACGCCGATGGAATTCGTCGTGGCGGTGCTCGAGCGGTTCTTCGGGATGACCCATGCGCAGGCCTTCGAGGTGATGCTGACGGTGCACAAGAAGGGCGTGGCGGTGGTGGGTGTCTTCAGCCACGAGATCGCCGAGACGAAGGTGGCGCAGGTGATGGATTTCGCGCGCCGCCACCAGCACCCGCTGCAATGCACGATGGAGAAGGAATAGCGTGAGCGCGCCGTCGCGCCTTGCGCTGGCCCTCGATGAGGGCGGGCTTCGCCTGCCCGAAGAGGGGCGCATCGCCGTCTTCGCGCCGCGCGCGGGCGAGGATCTGTCGGCCCTGCCCAAGGCGCGCTGCGAGGTCATCACCGGGTTCGCCCCCGATCACGCGCATTTCGAGGCGCTGGGCTTTGCCTGCCGCACCGCGCCCGAGGGGCGCTACGGGGCGGCGCTCGTCTTCGTGGCGCGCGCGCGGGCGAAGAGCGAGGCGCTGATTGCCGAGGCGGTTGCGGTGAGCGATGGCCTCGTGGTGGTGGATGGCGCCAAGACCGACGGGGTGGAGACGCTGCTCCGGGCCTGCCGCAAGCGCGTGGAGGTCGCGCCGGCGCTCTCGAAGGCGCATGGCAAGCTCTTTCATTTTCCAGCCGGGCCCGGCTTCGAGGATTGGGCGGCGGGCGCGCCGCACCGGATCGAGGGCGGGTTCGTGACGCTGCCGGGGGTGTTTTCGGCCGACGCGGTCGATCCGGCCTCGCGGCTGCTGGCGGATCATCTGCCGAAGAAGCCCGGGCGGTTGCTGGCCGATCTGGGGGCGGGCTGGGGCTATCTCTCGGCGCGGGCGCTGGAGCGCGAGACGGTGGAGGAGATCCACCTCGTGGAGGCGGAGCTGGCGGCGCTCGAGTGCGCGCGGGCCAACGTGACGGATGCGCGCGCGCGGTTTCACTGGGCCGATGCGACGCGCTGGCGCCCCGAGGCGCCGGTGGATTGCGTGATCATGAACCCGCCCTTCCATGCGGGCCGGAGCCCCGACCCGGGACTGGGCCGCGCCTTCATCGAGAGCGCGAAGTCCATGCTCGCGCCGCGCGGGCAGGTCTTTCTCGTGGCCAACCGGCACCTGCCCTACGAGGCGGAGATGGCGCGGCATTTCGGCGAGGTGAGCGAGGTGGCGGGGGATGCGCGCTTCAAGCTGCTGCAGGGGGCAAGGCCGCGCCGGTAGGGCTTTGGCGGGTGATGTGTGGCGAGGGGGAAGCGGGCTTGAGTGGACGTTCGGCCACTATTTGAGGAGCCGCGCGATCGCTGGGCCGCGGCGCGGCGATCCAACCGCAGTTCAGCAGTGCTTTATGTCTGCCAGATCCGAAAAAGAATTGAGCGATGCGCTGACGTTACCCAATCGCCGGGCCGTGGGGGCGGCCCAGCGATGGCGCGGCGGGCTTCGCCCTTGATTCCGCGCGTTGGCGCTCTTGCTGAACCTCCGCTTCAGGCTGTTACCGTCTTTTGAGCTACATTTCATCGCTCGGGTTTCGTTAGGAATCCATCCCGAAAAACGGCTCCCGCCGTTCGGATGACGCGCGCTCGGGATGCCGCGCAATTCCTTCCGAAAACCGGTTCCCACTTTTCGGATTGCGCAGGTTTGTGTGCCGCGCATTCTCTTCCGAAAACCGGTTCCCACTTTTCGGATTGCGCTCTAAGGTGCCCGGGCGCCGATGGGCAAAAAGGGGTTTCGATGTCTTTCTCCATCTCCGGAAAAACCGCGATCGTCACCGGCGGGGCAAATGGCATCGGGCTGGCGATCGGCCGGCATTTTGCCGACAAGGGCGCCAACGTGATGTTTGCCGACATGGACGAAAAACAGCTCGCCAAGCAGGTGGGCGAGAACGAGGAGGGCAGCAACACGCGCTTCTTCGCGGGCGATTTGCGCGAGAAGCTGACGCTGGCCAACCTGCTCTCGGCCACGATCGACGCCTTCGACCAGGTGGATATCCTGATCAATGCCTCGCGGCAGGTGATGGTCTCCGACCCGCTCAACCCAGATGACGACGCGGTGGAGATGCTTCTGCAGCAGAACCTGATAACCGCGCTGCGCACCAGCCAGCTGGTGGCGAAGCGGATGATCAAGCAGGCGGAGGGGCGCGAGGAGGGGCCGGCGGGGACGATCGTGAACCTCTCCTCCATCGCGGCGCGGCGCACCCACCCGGACCTGCTGGCCTATTCGGTCTCTTCCGCCGCGCTCGACCAGATGACGCGCAGCCTTGCGGTGGCGCTGGCGCCGCATCGGATCAGGGTCAACGCGGTGGCCTTCGGCTCGGTGATGAGCGCCTCGCTGCAGGACACGCTCAGGGAAAACCGGGGGTATCGCGAGGATATCGAGGAACACACGCCCCTGGGGCGGATCGCCTCGGCCACGGAGCTCGCGGAGGCGGTGCAATATCTGGCCTGCGACAGCTCGGGCTTCATGACCGGGCAGATCATGACGGTGGATGGCGGGCGCACCCTGCTCGACCCGGTGGCGGCGCCGGTGCATTGACGAGGACGGAAGACAATGAGTGACATGCTGGAAGAGAAGGCCCGCGCGGCGGCGTGGTTTCGCGAGCTGCGGGACCGGATCGTGGCGGCCTTCGAGGGGCTGGAGGACAGCCATGCGGAAGGGCCGCTGAGCGAGGCCGCACCGGCGCGGTTCGAGGTGACGGAGACCAAGCGCGCGAGCGAGGATGGCTCGGATGCGGGCGGGGGCCTGATGAGCGTGATGCGGGGCGGGCGCGTCTTCGAGAAGGTGGGGGTGAACGTCTCGGAGGTTTATGGCGAGCTGGGCGAGGCGGCGCAGAAGGCGATGGCCGCGCGGGGCATTCCTGGCGTGGCGGAGAACCCGCGCTTCTGGGCCAGCGGGATCAGCCTCGTCGCGCATATGCAGAACCCGCATTGCCCGGCGGTGCACATGAACACGCGGATGTTCTGGACGCCGGCCGCGTGGTGGTTCGGCGGCGGCTCGGACCTCAACCCCTGCATCGAGTATGACGAGGATACCGCGCATTTCCACGCCCAGCAGAAGGCGCATCTCGACCCGCATGGCGAGGAGCATTACCCGAAGCTGAAGGAATGGGCGGACGAGTATTTCTACATTCCGCACCGGCACCGGGCGCGGGGCGTGGGCGGCATCTTCATGGATGACCGCAACTCGGGCGACTGGGAGGCGGATTTCGCGCTGACACAGGATATCGGGCGGGCGTTCCTGCCGGCCTTCGTGCCGCTGATCGAGAAGCGCCGGGTGCAGCCATGGGGCGAGGCCGAGAAGGAGGCGCAGCTTGTGCATCGGGGGCTCTACGCGGAGTATAACCTCGTCTATGACCGGGGCACGAAATTCGGCCTCGCCACGGGGCATGATGCGAACGCTGTGCTGATGAGCCTGCCGCCACTGGCGAAGTGGGTGTGATACCGTAGCCTACAGGCGAGGAGCCGCGCGAGCGCCGGGCCGCGGCGCGGCGATCCGACGGGGGTTCGGCAGGGCTTTATCGCGTCAGGTCCGAGCGAGATTGGAGCGAGGCGCATGCGGCAAACAATCGCCGGGCCGTCAGGGCGGCCCGGCGCTCGCGCGGCGGGGCTGACGCCCCATGATTCCGCGCAGGAGCGCCCACAGTCAACGGCTCACCCCTCTCCCGCCAGCCGCTCTTCCAGCTCTGCCAGTTCCTTGCCGCGCATCTCGCCCACCCAGTTGGCGCCATCCTTCCAGCGGCGGTGAATCCAGAACCACTGATCCATGTGGGCGCGCACCTGTGCCTCGAGGCGGGCGTTGTATTCTCGGGTCATCGTGAGGGGGTCGGAGGGGGGTATTTCCTCTTCGAAGACGATCTCGAAATCGAGGCCGTTCTCGGCGCGGATGCCCCAGATGGGCATCATCGGGGCGTCGTAGCGCAGGGCCATCTCGGCGGCGGAAAGCGAGGTGAGCGCGGGCTGGCCGAAGAACTCGAGCGGCAGGCCGTCATGGGCGTTGAGGTCGTTGAGCATCGACTGTGCGCCGCCCTGTTTCAGCGTGCGCAGCATCTGCGCCACGCCCGCGCGGTTGCGCTCGAAGAGCGGCTCGCTGATGCGGCGCATGGCCTCGGCGTAGCGGGCATTGAAGGGGCGGTTGCGGAGCGCCTTGTAGAAGCCCGCATTGTCTATGCCGAGGCTGCGCAGCTTGACGCGGGCGGCGTTGACGTTGCCGAAATGGCCGGAGACGATGACCACAGGGCGGCCAGCGGCGCGGGCGGCGCGGATTGTCTCGAGGCCGGGGCCGGTGGCCGTGGCCCGCGCGGCGCGCTCGGGGAATTCGGGGGAATAGAGCTCGGCCATGCCGCGGCCGAAATTGTCGGCCACGCCGCGGGCGATGCGGGTCATCTCGGCCTCGGAGAGCCCGGGGCAGACGAGGCGGAGGTTTTCGCGCACGCGGCGGTGATAGCCTGCCACGGGTGCCAGCACGCGGGAGGTGAGCCAGCCCGCCACGGGGATGCGCCAGCGATAGGGCAGCGCCTGCGACATCCGGATGGGCGCGTAGAGCACCGCGCCGAGGAGGCGCTCGCTGAACGGGATGGGGCTGGTATGAACAGGCTCGGGCATCGGGCAATCTGGCAGGGACGGGCCCCGACGTATTAAGCCGCGCACCGGGTGGCGGCAAGCCCGCGCGGCCGGGGCTAGGGCAGACGCGGCAGGCCGGTGCCGATCATCGAATCGCGGGTGACGAGGGCGGCGAGCTCGGCTTCGCTCATCCCTTCGGTGCCTTCGGGCCTTGCAGGGAGCACGATGTAGCGCATGTCCGCCGTGCTGTCATGGACGCGGACGGTGACGCTGTCGGGCAGGGTCACGCCGAATTCGCGCAGCACGGCGCGCGGCTCGATCACGGCGCGGGACCGGTAGGCGCGGGTCTTATACCAGTCGGGCGGCAGGCCCAGCAGGTTGCGCGGGTAGCACGAGCAGAGCGTGCAGACGATGAGGTTGTGGACTTCCGACGTGTTCTCCACGGCGATGAGCCGAAGCGCGCCGATGTCGAACCCCATCTCGCGGCTCGCCTCGGAGGCATCGGCGAGGAGCCGCGCCTTGAAGGCCGGGTCAACCCATGCGCGCGCCACCACCGCCGCGCCATCGGCGGGCGAGCGGGCATCCATCGCGTCGATCTGCGCGGCGATCTCCCCGGGGGTCAGGATGCCTTTCTCGACCAGCAGTTCGCGCACGGCGATCTCCATGCGCTGCCAGTAGGTGAGGGCGGTGTCGTTATCGGCGCGGAAGGGGTGGCCGGAGGGGCTGAGGTGGTCGTGATCGTGATCGTGATGGTCGTGGGGCATCTCTCAGAGCCTTTCCAGCCAGTGGCCGTAGATCTCGGCATCGAGCGTATCCTCTGGCCGTTCGGCGGCCTCTCCCCAGAGTTCGCGCATGGTGAAGCGCACGCGGTAGAGCGGTTTCCTGGAGGCGTCGTGGTGATAGGCCAGCTCCTCGGGGTTGCCGAATTCGCCCAGCGCGCGCTCGATCTCGCCTTCCTTGCCGCGCAGGTAGAAGGGGGCGCGCACATGGCCGGGAGGCGCCATCGACCTGACGCGGACGCGCTCAGCCATCTTGGCCTTCCGTTTTCCGGGCTTCTTTCTGGGCCTCGCCATAGGTGGCGCCGCGCGCGGCGATCTCTTCCATCCGCTCGCCCAGTTCCGCGAGCGTGTAGACGCCAGCCTCGACGAGGTTCTGGTTTACGGCGGCGATCCAGCGTTCGTAATAGGTCATGCGCTCGAAGGCGTCCTCGCCCATGTCCTCGAGCGCGCGGCGCAGGCCGTCGACGGTGAAGAAGCCCTTGCCGCTGCAGAGCACCTGCAGGGCATCGACGCGCTTTTCCCAGAGGGCGAAATCGTGTTCGTCCCGCGTGACGGGCCCGGCGGGGAGCCCGCCCATGTCGTGCCATCTGCGTCCGGTGGTATCGCTCATGGGAGGGAGCGTAGGATGCGGGCGCGGGGCTGTCCAGTGGGGAGGGGGGGTCACATGGAAACGGTCCGAGGGGGACATTGGATTTGAACGCCCGGCGCGGACTCAAGGGGCGCAGCCCCGCCGCGCCATCGACGGGCCGCCCCCCGGCACGTCGATACGTCAAAGCCAGCGCGCCGTTCGGGCTTCGTGCGGGAACTCCGACCTACAGCGCTTCAGCAAAACCTACGGATCGACGCACCGCGGCCCGACGATGGCGCGGCTCATATCCAAAGCTCCTAAACCCGCTCCGGGCCGTTTCCGCCTGTTTACCCCTTGCCCTCGCCCTCGCCCTTCTGCTTCGGCGTGGTGAAGAGCACGAGCGCCACGCAGAGCGCGCCGGCGAGAGCGATGAAGAGCGTGGGCGGGCCGATGCAGCCCTGCGCCAAGGCCTCCTGCCGGGAGCCTCCGGGGAGGTCGACGAAGGTGACGAGCGCCACCAGCCCGCTCCATGCGAGGCAGAGGGCGAGGGTGAGCCATTGACGGCGCAGGCGGAAGGCCAGCGCGGTGGTGATGAGCAGGAAGAGCGCGGCGGGCGACATCATCAGCGTGAGCGCCTCTTCGAGCGCGCCCACCGGCACGCCATCCCAGCCGGGGCGGTAGGCGGCGCAGGCATCGGCCCAAGCGGGCAGGGGCAGCGCCGCGAGAAGGGCGAGGGTCAGTCCTCTTCGAACGGGTCCCATTCCTCGTCCACTTCTGGGAGAGCCTCGGCCTGGGCTTCGGCGGCCTGTTCCTCGGGGGTGCGGATGGAGGTGATGCGCGCCTCGGGGAAGGCGGCGAGCACGGCCTGCACCATCGGGTGGGTGCGGGCCTCTTCCTCCAGCGCGTTGCGGGCGGCATCGCGGGTGGCGGCGATGGTGGGCGCGCCGCCGGAGGCCACGACGCTCACCGCCCAGCGGTTACCTGTCCAGCGTTGCAGCGCCGCGCCGAGGCGCTGGGCGAGGTCGGGGGGCGCGCTCTCGGTGGGGCAGAACTCGATGCGGCCGGGGCGGTAGGAGACGAGCTGCACGCCGGTTTCGACCTCGATCAGGAGCTTGATCTCGCGATTGGCGCGGATGAGCTCGACGACATGCTCGAAGCTGGGATAGCGGGCGAGCGCCTCCTCTGGGCGGGCGGCCAGCGCGGCGGTGGGGCCGGGCGTGCCGCGGCTGCCTTGCGGGGCGGAAGGGGTGCTGTAGGCCGAGGCATGGGAGGAGGCAGTTGCGGAGGCGCTGCCGCTTGGGGCGTGGTTGCCGGAGCCGGGGCCGTTTCCGGGGCCGGAGCCGGGATTGTTCGGGGGCGCGTCCTGCAACCGCTTCACCAGTTGCTCGGGCGTAGGCAGGTCGGCCACGTGGGTCATGCGGATCACGGCCATCTCGGCGGCCATCATGGCGTTGGGGGCGACGCTCACCTCTTCCAGCGCCTTGAGCAGCATCTGCCACATGCGGGTGAGCACGCGGGTGGGCAGGGCCTCGGCCATCTGGCGGCCTCGGTCGCGCTCGTCGGGGCCGATGGTGGGGTCTTCGGCGGCCTCCGGCGTGATCTGCACCACGCTCACCCAATGCGCCACTTCCGCCAGATCGCGCAGCACTGCGGCCGGATCGGCCCCTTCGGCATACTGGCTCGAAAGCTCCGCGAGCGCGCCGCCGGCATCGCCCTTCATGATGAGATCGAAAAGGTCGAGCACGCGGCCACGATCGGCGAGCCCCAGCATGGCGCGGACCTGCTCGGCGGTGGTCTCGCCCGCGCCATGCGAGATGGCCTGATCCAAGAGCGAGGTGGCATCGCGGGCGGAGCCTTCGGCCGCGCGGGTGATGAGCGCGAGCGCATCCTCGGCGATCTGGGCGCCCTCCTTCTCGGCGATGCGGCGCAGGAGGCCCAGCATGTCTTCCGGGTCGATCCGGCGCAGGTCGAACCGCTGGCAGCGGGAGAGCACGGTGACGGGCACCTTGCGGATCTCGGTGGTGGCGAAGATGAACTTCACATGGGCGGGCGGCTCCTCCAGCGTCTTGAGAAGCGCGTTGAAGGCGGAGGTGCTGAGCATGTGCACCTCGTCGATGATGTAGATCTTGTAGCGGGCGGAGGCGGCGCGATAGGCCACGCTGTCGATGATCTCGCGGATGTCGCCCACGCCGGTGCGGCTCGCGGCGTCCATCTCCAGCACATCGACGTGGCGGCCCTCCATGATCGCCCGGCAATGCTCGCACTGGCCGCACGGATCGGTGGTGGGGCCGCCGGTGCCGTCGGGGCCGATGCAGTTCATCCCCTTGGCGATGATCCGGGCGGTGGTGGTCTTCCCGGTGCCGCGGATGCCGGTCATGATGAAGGCCTGCGCGATGCGGTCGGCCTTGAAGGCGTTCTTCAGGGTGCGCACCATCGCATCCTGCCCGATCAGGTCGGCGAAGGTTTCGGGCCGGTATTTGCGGGCCAGAACCTGATATGCGGTGGACTCTGTCAAAGGCGCGCCTTGGGGATCGGTTTCGCTGCCGCCCAACCCTAGGCTCAGGCTTGTCCGGCGTCCAGACGGGTGGTAGAAAAAACCCGCCGGCCAAGGCGGCATCCCGGTCCGTGGAAAGCGCAGGGGCGCACCTTGATCGATACCGGAAACCGATCCTTCGTCGGATTTCTCTGCCCATGGAAAACGGACCCGCGGGCGCATCAGGAGAAACCGATGACACTCTCTCTCGACACGCTTCGCCGGCAGGCGAAATCCCTGCGCAAGGCCCATGAGCGCGGCGACGCGGAGGCCGCCGAACGGCTGCGCCTGATGGCGCCACGGCCCGCCGGCGAGGCGCTCAGACACGCCGATTACCTGCATGTGATCGCCCGCGAAGCCGGGTTCGACAGCTGGCCCAGGCTCAAGTTCGCCGCCGAGACGCTGGGGCTCGACCGGGCGGAACGGTTGCAGGCGCTGCGCCTCGCGGTGTTCAACGGCCGGCCCTGGGCGGCGGAGGCGCTTCTGGCCGACGACCCGGCGCTGGCGGAAGGCGCGCCCGACCTTGCCGTGGCGCTCTATGACCGGGCGGCGGTGGAGGCGGCGCTCGCGGCCGACCCCGGCTTCGCGCGCGCATGGATCGGGCGGCGCACGCCGATGCTGCACCTTGCCTTCTCGTACTGGTTCCGCGCGCGGCCCGATCTGGAGGGCGAGATGCTGGCCATCGCAGAGCTGCTGCTGGCTCATGGCGCCGATCTCGACGAGGGGATGCCCTGGCCCGACGACCCCGGGCACAGGCTCTCGCCGCTTTACGGCGCGATCGGGCACACGGGCAACATGGCGCTGGCGGACTGGCTGCTGCGGCAGGGCGCCAACCCGAACGACAACGAATCCCTCTACCATGCCACCGAACTCGGCCACCACCGCGCGCTGAAGCTGCTGCTGGCGCATGGCGCGGCGCCCTCGGGCACCAACGCGCTGCTTCGGGCGATGGATTTTCACGACCACGAGGCGGTGCGGCTGCTCCTTGCGCACGGGGCGAGGCCCGACGATTTCAACCCGCGCGCGGTGGGGGGCGCGGCGCCCGCGGTGATCCCGGCGCTGCACCAGGCGGCGCGGCGGATGTCGGACGGGCGGATGGTGGCGCTTCTGCTCGAGGCGGGCGCGGAGCCGGGGCACATCTGGCAGGGCGCCGGGGCCTATGCGATGGCGCGGGCCTATGGCAACCGGGCGCTGGCGGAAGCGCTGGAGGCGCGGGGCGCGGCAACGGAGCTTTCCCGCGAGGAGCGCCTGCTGGCAGCGGCGGCGGAGGGGAGCGAGACCGGCGGCGCGCGGCTCGACCCGAAGGCGCTGCCGGAGGCGTTCGGCAGCCTGATGCGGGAGCTCGTGCACCTGCCGGAGAAGCTCGCGCATATGCGGCGGCTGGTGGCGCTGGGCCTGCCCTTCGACGCGCCCGACGGGGTGGACAGGATCCCGCCGGTGCAGGTGGCGGGCTGGGAGGGCAAGCCGGAGGTGCTGGCATGGCTGCTCTCGCTCGGGCCGGATCTTGACTATGTCAACGGCTATGGCGGCACGCTTCTATCCACCATCCTGCATGGTGCGGAGCATTGCCCGGCGCGGGAGACACGCGACCATATCGCCTGCGCGCGGCTGGCGCTCGAGGCGGGTGTGGCGCTGCCGCGCGTGCTGATCGAGCGCTGCGGGCGCGAGGACATGGCGGAGTTTCTCGTGGATTGGGCGGAGGCGCGGGCCGGGGCGCAGGGCTGAGAGCAAGGGCACGGAGGGTTGAAACGGCCTTGAGCGGACGTTCCACCACTCCGTCAGGAGCCGCGCGATGGCTGGGCCGCGGCGCGGCGATCCGACGGGTGTTAGGCAGCGCTTTATCGTGCCAAGTCTGGAAAAGATGCGAGCGAAGCGCTGACGTCAGCCAATCGCCGGGCCGTGGGGCGGCCCAGCGATCGCGCGGCGGGGCTGCGCCCTTGATTCCGCGCGGTGGCGCTCTTGTCGAACGTCCGCCAAAGACCCTTCCCACCTACGACTCTTCCGCTCCAGTTGCCGTCTGGCGCGCGCGCGCCCTTCGCGTATACTCCCGCACGAGCCGGCAGAACGCGGGGGAAGGTTTGCGTCTGGGATACTCACGACACGGCGGCGGCATCGCCGGTGGGGCGCGGCAGGGCGCGGGCCGGGCCGGGTAGCGCGCGTGTCGGGCTTCATCATCTTCGCCCTCCCGGTGGCGCGCGGCATCCTCGGCATCTCGCCCATGCCCGGGCGCGGCGGACATTACGCCGAAGATCTCGCCCACATGAAGGACTGGAAGCCGGCGCTGGTGATCTCGATGGCGACCGAGGTGGAGATGGTCTCGGCGGGGGCGGGCAGCCTCGGGCAGGACCTGCTCTTTTCCGGCGCGCGCTGGCATCACATCCCGGTGGCCGATTACGGCGTGCCGGGTGCAGACCAGAAGGCCGCATGGGCCGCCGCCGCCGAGCCGGCCTGCAAGGCGCTGCAGGGCGGGGGCCGGGTGCTGATCCATTGCATGGGCGGCTGCGGGCGCTCGGGCATGGCGGCGCTCAGGCTGATGGTGGCCTGCGGCGAGAAGCCGGGCGAGGCGCTGGAGCGGCTGCGCGCGGTGCGCTCCTGCGCGGTGGAGACGGAGGGCCAGTTCGAATGGGCGCGCAAGCGTTCGGGGTGAGGACATGAGTATTTTCACCAAGAAGAAGCAGGGGCGCGGCGCACGGCTTCTTCTTGGGAGAAACACTCCCGCCGGAGGCATGAAGATTCGGGGAAAGGGGTGAGAGGCTGGACAACGACCCAAGCGGGGCTCGTTACGGCTGCTTCCTTCCGGACCTGACCGGGTTGGCGAGGTGCTTGCCCGCGCCAACCTCTCGAGGGGATACATAGGGATCATGAACGGGATTCGCAAGCCGCGCCGCACTTGCCGGGGCGCGCGGAACGTGGCACCTGCGAGCAGAGCGCAAGGGAGGCCGCGATGAAACATGCCGAGACGGTGACCTTCGGAGGCTCGGGGCTCGACAGGGCCGCTGAGCTGCGCGGGGACATGGCGGCGCAGGGGCGGGCGGAGGCGCGCACGATGCTGCTGTGGCGCGGCAAGCCGCTCTTGGCGGCGCCGGGGCTCGATGCGCTCGTCTGGCTGCCGATGGCCCATGCGCTGCGTACCATCGCGACCTTGCCGCCAATTCTGCTCGGGCGCGACGAGGCGGGGCGGCTGCTTTATGCGCAGGACATTTCGGCCTGGGTGCCGGAGGGGCTCGACGAGGCCGAGCTTGCGCGCTTCGCCGACACGAGCGAGCAGCGCCACCCGCTGCTGGGCGAGGAGATGGCCTTTGCCGAGCTGCGCCGGGTGATGACGCGGCTCTCCGCCCGGGATGCCGAGCTTGCGGCCACTGCCAAGGCGGTGGCGGGCTGGCATGTGAGCCACCGGTTCTGCGCGCGCTGCGGCGCCGAGAGCCGGATGGTGCAATCGGGCTGGCAGCGCACATGCGACGCCTGCGGGGGGCAGCATTTTCCGCGCACCGACCCGGTGGTGATCATGCTGATCACGCATGGCAACCGCACGCTTCTGGGCCGTTCGCCGGGCTGGCCGGAGGGGATGTTCTCGTGCCTCGCGGGTTTCGTGGAGCCGGGCGAGACGATCGAGGCGGCGGTGCGGCGCGAGGTGTTCGAGGAGGCGGGGATACGGGTGGGCGAGGTGCGCTACCTTGCCAGCCAGCCCTGGGCCTTTCCGGCCTCGCTGATGATCGGCTGTCACGGGCTGGCGCTGGACGCGGAGATAACGCTCGACCCGGCGGAGCTGGAAGATGCGCTCTGGGTGAGCCGCGAGGAGGTTCTCGCGGCCGTCGCGGGGGAGAACCCGGGCATCCTGCCCGCGCGCAGGGGCGCCATCGCGCATTTCTTGCTGCGCAACTGGCTTGCGGATACGCTCGATTGAGGCAACACTGACCGCGCAGGCAAGACGGCAGGGCCGGGCGCGTTCGGGGAGGAGCGTGCCGGGGCAGCGGCAGGAGGCAGGGCGAGGGATGAAATTCGAGACGAAGATGGATATCGAGGCCCCGATCGGCTTCGTGTTCGAGGAGATCACCAATTTCAAGGCGCTGGAGCGCGCGGCCATGCGGCGTGGCGCCGAGGTGCAGCGGGTGGACAGCCTCGAGGCGCCCGGGGTGGGCATGGCGTGGGACGCGCATTTCAAGCTGCGCGGCAAGGAGCGCGACGTGCAGATGGAGATCAGCGAATACGACCCGCCGAACGGGCTGACGGTGAGCTCGCGCTCGCCCTCGATGGGCGGCACGATGGTGGTGGAGCTGGTGCCGCTCTCGAAGATCCGCACGCGGGTGTCGATGACGGTGACGCTGGCGCCGAAGAACCTTTCGGCCAAGCTGCTGGTGCAATCGATGAAGCTGGCGAAGAAGAACCTGATGAAGCGGCTCGACGAGCGGATGGAGGGCTATGCCACCGAGATCGCCGCGCGCTACAGGAAGACTGTCTGAGATCGGGCGCGCCACATGGGTGTTACAGTTGGGCGGTAGCGGATGGGCGCGGATCAGGGGAGCATTCACATGACATCTGCCTTCACGGCGCCGGGCCGGTTCTTTCGCGGCAATCTTCACATGCATTCCACCTTGTCGGACGGGCGGCTGGAGCCCGAGGAGGTGTGCCGGCGCTACCGCGCGGAGGGCTATGACTTCGTTGCGCTGACCGATCATTTCGTGGGGCTCTACGACTATCCCATCGCCGAGACGGAGGGCTTTCGGAGCGCGGGATTCACCACCATCCTCGGCGCCGAGCTGCATTCGGGCGCGATGGAGAACGGCGAGATATGGCATGTGCTGGCGGTGGGGCTGCCGAAGGATTTCGCCCGCGCGAACGCGCCGCATTTCGGCCCCGTGGAGGGGCAGGAGAGCGGGCCGGAGATTGCCCGGCGCGCGCGCGAGGCCGGCGCTTTCGTGGCGGTGGCGCATCCGCATTGGGGCGGGCTCACGCTGGCCGACGCGCTCTCGATCGACGCGGCCCATGCGGTGGAGATCTACAACCACGGCTGCGCGGTGGAAGCGGGGCGCGGCGATGGCTGGGTGATGGCGGACCTGATGCTGAGCGAGGGCCGCCGGCTCACCGCGATCGCCACCGACGACTCGCATTTCGCCACGCCCGACGCCTTTGGCGGCTGGGTGATGGTGAAGGCCAAGGAGAACAGACCGGAGCTGCTGCTCGAGGCGCTGAAGGCAGGGCATTTCTATGCCTCGCAAGGCCCCGAGCTGCGCGATGTGCGGATCGAGGGCAAGGAGATCGTGGTGGAATGCTCGGCGGTGGAAAGCGTGATCGTGCAGGGTGCGAAGAGCGCTGCGCAATGCGAGGCGGGGCGCTCGCTGACCGGCGCGCGGATCAAGCTCGCGAAATTCGCCGAGAGCCCGTGGTTGCGCGTGACGGTGATGGATGCCGCCGGACGCTTCGCATGGTCGAACCCGATCTGGCAGGACGCGGCCTGACCTGTGCATGTGAAAAGGCCCCGCGCTCGTGACGAGGCGGGGCCTGATTGTGCCGTGAGTGGCTTGTGCCGGCGTCAGGCGATGCCGGGCTTGCGCTCTTCGGTGGAGAGTTCGGCGATGCGGCCGGCTTGGGCCTGATCGCCGAAGCTCACGATGCCACGGCCGCGCTCTTTGGTGGAGAGCTCCGCGGTGCGCGTGTTGCGCTCCTCGGTGCTGAGCTCGGCGATGCCGGGTTTGCGCTCTTCGGGGGAGAGCTCTGCGATGCGGCCGGTTTGGGCCTGATCGCCGAAGCTCACGATGCCGCGGCCGCGCTCTTTGGTGGAGAGCTCTGCAGTGACCTGCCCGCGCTCTTCGGCGCTCAGCTCGGCGAGGGTGTGAAGCGGGCCGGGGCCGGTTGCGGAATAGGCCGCGAGGATCGGCAGCACGGCTGCGGTGGTCAGCGCGAGGATGGATTTGATAGACATTGTAAGCCTCCTTTCGAGGTTGTTGACGTTTGTCGAGGCGGCGGTGTCCGTCGTCTGTGGGAGCCAGATAGGGGTATGCGATGACGCGGAAAACTCTTGTCTCGCGTTAGTTACTGTGCACGTCCGCGCATACAAAACGGCGTGAACCATCTTGTTATTTCGCCCGGTCGGGCGGCAGCGAACGATCACGGGTGCGTGATGAAATGCAACTATTTTCAGTGAGTTACGTGTAAGGGGAAAAAATTCTGCCCGCCGGTTGGCGGGCAGGAAGGGCGTTCTGCCGTTGCCTTCAGCAAGGTGATGCCCGCGCGATCTGCGCGAAGACGCGCAGCCGGGCCATGCAGCCGCCCCGCGCCTCAGTGGCGGCGCGGATCGGCGGGGTAGACGCCCAGCATGGTGATCTCGGAGGTGAAATAATCGAGCTCCTCGAGGGCGCGCTTGACCGCGGGGTCTTCGGGGTGGCCCTCGATATCGGCGTAGAACTGGGTGGCGAAGAAGGTGCCGCCCAGCATGTAGCTCTCGAGCTTGGTCATGTTGACGCCGTTGGTGGCGAAGCCGCCCATCGCCTTGTAGAGCGCGGCGGGGATGTTGCGGACCTGGAAGACGAAGGTGGTCATCATGCCATCGGTGCCGCGCCGGGTGTAATCGGGCTCGCGCGACATGACGAGGAAGCGGGTGGTGTTGGTGCCCTCATCCTCGATGTCGCGGGCGAGCACCTCGAGGCCGTAGATCTCGCCCGCAAGCTCGCTGGCGAGGGCGGCCATGCTGGGCTCGCCCTTCTCGGCCACGACGCGGGCGGAGCCGGCCGTATCGGCGCCGGTGACGCGCTGGATGCCGTGCTGGCCGAGAAAACCCCGGCACTGGCCCAGAAGCATGGTGTGGCTCATCGCATGGGTGATCTCGGAGAGCGGCGTGCCGGGCAGCGCCAGCAGCGTGATGCGCACCCGCACGAAGGCCTCGCCCACGATATGCAGGCCGGAATGGGGCAGGAGGTGGTGGATGTCGGCCACGCGCCCGAAGGTGGAATTTTCCACCGGCAGCATCGCCAGTTCCGCCTCGCCGGTGCGGACCGCTTCCATCGCATCCTCGAAGGTGCGGCAGGGCAGGGGCTCCATCTCGGGGTGGGTTTCGCGGCAGGCCTGATGCGAATAGGCGCCCGGCTCGCCCTGGAAGGCAATGCGCTTGGTCATTCTGAACTCGATTCCGTCTTCGTTTCGCCACTCTGTCCCGCTTGGCGGGGCCTCGTTTCGCCGCGCCGTGCCGTCTGGCGGGGTCGGGCGTTTGGTCGCGGAAACTACACCTTGCGCCAGTGTAGTGGAAGCGGATAGATACCCCGCGAGAGATTCAACGGGAAATGGCCTTATGTTCGATACGATGACCCTCACCAAGATCGTTGGCGGCTTTTGCGGTGCGCTGCTCGTTTTCATGTTGGGCGGATGGGCTGCCGAGCTGCTCTATCACAGGGGCGGCGGCCACGGCGACGACCATAGCCAGGCCTATGTGATCGACACCGGGGATGACGAAGGCGGCGAGGTCGAGGCCGATACCGGCCCGAGCTTCGAGGAACTGTTCGTTTCGGCCGACGTGGGCAAGGGCGAGCGCGTGTTCAACAAGTGCAAGGCCTGCCACCAGCTCGAGCAGGGCGCAAACGGCACCGGCCCCTACCTTTACGGCGTCGTGGGCCGGCAGGTGGATGCGGCCGAGGGCTACAGCTACTCGGGCGCGCTCGAGGCCGTGGCCGAGGTGTGGACCCCGCAGAACCTGAGCGCCTTCCTCGAGAACCCGGCCGGCTACGCGCCCGGCACCACCATGGGCTTCGCGGGCCTCAAGAGCGTGGAAGACCGCGCCAACGTGATCGCCTATCTCGACCAGACCGACGGCGACACCTACGAGATCGAGATGCCCGCCTCCGATGAGGCGCCGGCAGAAGAGGAAGCCGCAGCCGAGGCGACCTCCGAGGAGCAGGCCGCCGAGGCCGCGACCGAGGAGCAGGCCACCGAAGAGCAGGCCACCGAGACGGCTGCCGCAGACACGTCGGGCACCACCGAGGAGGCGGCTGCCGAAACGGGTGGCGAAGAATCGCAGACGGCCAGCGCCGAAGGCACCGAGGAGACCGCGGCGGCGGAAGAGCAGCCTGCCTCCGAGGAGACCGCGACGGAGGAGACGGCCGCGGCTGAAGCCGCGACGGAGGAGCAGGCCACCGAGGAGACCGCCAGCACAGAGACGGCCGCCGAGCAACCCGCAGAAGAGCCTGCCGCCCAAGAAGGCAGCGCCTTTGCCGCGATGGTGGCCGAGGCCGACCCGGCGGAAGGCCAGAAGGTGTTCCGCAAGTGCCAGGCCTGCCACGTGGCCGACAAGGAGCAGAACCGCGTTGGCCCGCATCTCGTGGGGCTCGTGGGCCGCGACATCGCCTCGGTTGAGGGCTTCCGCTACTCCGACGCGCTGACCGGCCTCGAGGGCGCATGGACGGAAGACGAGCTCAACGCATGGCTCGAGAACCCGAAAGACTACGCGCCGGGCAACAAGATGGCCTTTGCCGGGCTGAGAGACGAGGCCGAGCGCGCCGCGGTGATCGCCTATATCGAGAGCCTCGCGGACTGACCTCGAGAAATCCGCATCGGAAGGCCATCGCTCCTGCCGGAGCGGTGGCCTTTCTCTTTTTCGATCCCATATTTCCAAGAGGTGCGCGCCGATCTGCGCTTGAATGTCGCGCGGTGCGTCCAGTAGCGTTGCGGCGGGCAGGACGCCGCGCACCAGATCGGCAAGAGGAGGCCAGGAATGACCAAGGGAACCAGCCGGACCGCAGCGCGCGCCCCGCTTTGGGGGCGGATCGCGACAGGGTTCACGGCGCTCTGCATCGGCGCGCTGATGGCGCATGTGGCGCTCGCGCAGGACGAGACGATCATCAAGAGCCACGGCTATTCCTTCTTCGGCGAACTGAAATACCCGGAGGACTACACGCATTTCGACTATGTGAACCCCGATGCGCCGAAGGGCGGGGAGATCTCGATCGCGCTGGCGGGCAGCTTCGATTCGATGAACCCCTACACGCGCAAGGGGCGGGCCTCGGCGCTGTCGTCTTCGATGTATGAAAGCCTGCTGGGCGAGGTTCTGGCGGGGGCGGGCGCGCTGCCGGCGGATGCCTATGGCGAGCTTTACGGCCTGCTGGCGCACACGGTGGAATACCCGGAGGACAAGGCTTGGGTGATCTTCCACATGCGGCCCGAGGCGCGGTTTTCGGATGGCACGCCGGTGACGGCGCATGACGTGCTCTTCAGCCACAACCTGCTTCTGGACGAGGGGCTGCGCTCTTATGCCGAGGCGGTGCGCAAGCGCATCCCCAAGGCGGAGGTGATCGACGATCACACGATCAAGTTCTACTTCGCCGACGGCATCTCGCGCCGCTCGCTGATCGACCAGGTGGGCACGGTGCCCGTGTGGTCGAAGAAATGGTACGAAGAGACCGGCGCCAAGCTCGACGAGAGCCGGCTGGAGACCTCGCCCGGCTCGGGGCCCTACATGATCGAGGAAGTCGACGTGAACCGCCGCGTCGTGTTCAAGCGGAACCCGGATTACTGGGGCAAGGATTTGCCCATCAACCGGGGGCGGCACAATTTCGACCGCATCCGGCTCGAGTATTTCGCCGACAGCACGGCGGCCTTCGAGGCGTTCAAGGCGGGCGAGGTGACCTACCGCACCGAGAGCGACCCCAAGCAATGGGCCACGGGCTATGATTTTCCGGCGATGGAACGCGGCCATGTGGTGCGCGAGGAGCTGCCCGACGGGTCGCCGCCCAACATGACGGGCATTGTCTTCAACCTCGGCTCGGAGCCCCTGAAGGACAAGCGTGTGCGCGAGGCAGTGGCGCTGGGCTTCAACTTCGAATGGACCAACGAGAGCATCTATAGCGGGCTCTTCGCGCAGCAGAAATCCTACTCGGACGGCACGCCGCTCGAGGCCAAGAGGCTGCCCGAGGGCGAGGAAAAGGCCTTTCTGGAAAGCCTCGGAGACGTGGTGCCGGAGGAGCTTTTCACCGAGGAGCCGTGGGTGCCGCACACCTCCGACCCGGAGCGGCTGACGACGCGCTCGAACCTGCGCAAGGCGCTCAGGCTCTTCGAGGAAGCGGGCTGGACGGTGGGCGATGCGGGGCTTCTGCGCAATGCCGATGGCGCGCCGCTCACGCTCGATTTTCTCTTCAACGCCTCCAACTCGCCGACGAGCAAGGCGATTGCCGAGAACTTCATTGCCAATCTCAAGGCGATGGGCGTGGATGCGCGGCTGGAAGTGGTGGACTCGGCGCAATACTCGCAGCGCGAGCGCGACCGGGATTACGACCTCGTCTTCGACGGCTACCCGGCCCTTCTGGGCACCGGCACCGGGCTGGCGCAGCGCTTCGGCTCGGAGGCCGCCGAGTTCAGCCTCTTCAACCCGGCGGGGCTTGCGAGCCCGCTGGTGGATGCGATCATCGAGGCCTCGCTGCTGACGGAGAGCCAGGAAGAGGAAGACATGACCATCCGCGCGCTCGACCGGGCTTTGCGCCACGAGTTCATCGTGATCCCCGATGGCTACAAGCCCGATCACTGGGTGGCCTATTGGGACATGTACGCCCATCCCGACCCGATCCCGCCCTATGCGCTGGGCACGCTCGATTTCTGGTGGTTCGACGAAGAGAAGGCGGCCGAGCTCCGGGCCGAGGGGGCGCTTCAGTGATACGCGAGACGGCTGGTTGGGAGGCCGCCTGAGATGGGCGCCTATATCCTGCGCAGGCTCCTGCTGATCATCCCGACGCTTTTCGGGATCATGGTGATCAATTTCGCGCTGGTGCAATTCGTGCCGGGCGGGCCGGTGGAGCAGGTGATCGCCCAGATGCAGGGCGAGGGCGACGTGTTCGGCTCCTTCGCGGGCGGCGCGGAGGACGCCACGCTCAGCCAGAACGACAACGAGGGCTATGCGGGCGCACGCGGCCTGCCGCCCGAGTTCATCGAGGAGTTGAAGGCGCAATACGGGCTCGACAAGCCGCCGCTGGAGCGGTTCGTGGGCATGATGTGGAACTACATGCGCTTCGATTTCGGGGAGAGCTATTTCCGCTCGATCTCGGTGACGGACCTCGTGCTGGAGAAGATGCCGGTGTCGATCACGCTGGGGCTCTGGTCGACGCTGATCGCCTATCTCATCTCGATCCCGCTGGGCATCCGCAAGGCGGTGCAGGACGGCTCGCGCTTCGACAGCTGGACGAGCGGCGTGATCATCGCGGCCTACGCGATCCCCGGGTTTCTTTTCGCGGTGATGCTGGTTGTCCTGTTCGCGGGGGGGAGCTACTGGCAGATCTTCCCGCTGAGGGGGCTCACATCGGACAATTTCGCGGATCTCACAGTGTTCGGCAAGATCGTGGATTACCTCTGGCACATCACCCTGCCGGTGCTGGCCTCGACCATCGCGGCCTTCGCCACGCTGACGCTGCTGACGAAGAACTCCTTTCTCGACGAGATCAAGAAGCATTACGTGATGACGGCGCGGGCCAAGGGGCTGAGCGAAAGCCGGGTGCTTTACGGCCATGTCTTCCGCAACGCGATGCTGATCGTGATCGCGGGGTTCCCGGCGGTGTTCATCGGGGTGTTCTTCGGGGGGAGCCTGCTGATCGAGACGATCTTCTCGCTCGACGGGCTGGGGCGGCTGGGCTTCGAGGCGGCCTTGAGCCGCGACTACCCGGTGATGTTCGGCACGCTCTTTCTCTTCGGGCTGATCGGGCTCGTGGTGAACATCCTCTCCGATCTCTGCTACGTGCTCGTCGATCCGCGGATCGATTTCGAGACGCGGGAGGGCTGATCGGATGGTGGCGCGCGGGGCAGGCCGGGGCATGAGTATTTGTGCCAAGAAGAAGCCGGGGGCGGTGCGATGAGGCTCTCGCCGCTCAACCAGCGCCGCTGGCGCAACTTCAAAGCCAACCGGCGCGCCTACTGGTCGCTGATCATCTTTTCGATCCTGTTTCTGGTGACGTTGCCGGCGGAATTCGTGGCCAATGACAAGCCGATACTGGTGCAGTACCGGGGCGGGTATTACATGCCGGTCTTCCGCTTCTATGCCGAAACGGAGTTTGGCGGGGATTTCGCCACGGAAGCCATCTATGCCGACCCGGAGGTGGAATGCCTGATCGTCTCTGGCGGACTGGAGAGCTGTTTCGACGACCCCGAAGGCGTGATCGAGGATGCGGGCGACGGCATCGTGGATGGCGAGGAGATCGAGAAGGGCTGGACGCTCTGGCCGCTCATTCCCTACAGCTACGACACGCCGGTGGACCGGCCCGGCGCGGCGCCGCTGCCGCCCAACGAGCAGAACTGGCTCGGCACCGACGGGACCAAGCGCGACGTGCTGGCCCGCGTGATCTACGGCTTCCGGCTCTCGGTGCTCTTCACGCTGATCGTGACATTCGCGTCGAGCCTGATCGGGATTTTCGCGGGGGCGGTGCAGGGCTATTTCGGCGGGCGGACGGACTTGATCTTCCAGCGGATCATCGAGATCTGGTCGGCTACGCCGCAGCTTTACGTGATCATCATTCTCTTCGCGATCCTGCCACGAAGTTTCTGGCTTCTGGTGGGGATCATGGTGTTCTTCGGCTGGATGGCGCTGGTGGGCGTGGTGCGGGCCGAGTTCCTGCGGGCGCGGAACCTCGAATACGTGCGCGCGGCCAAGGCGCTGGGGGTGGGGAACCTCACCATCATGTTCCGCCACATGCTGCCCAACGCGATGGTGGCGACGCTGACGCTTCTGCCCTTCATCGTGACCGGCACGATCGGCACGCTGGCGGCGCTCGATTTCCTCGGCTTCGGGCTGCCCTCCTCGGCGCCGTCGCTGGGGGAGATGACGCTGCAGGCCAAGCAGAACCTGCAGGCGCCGTGGCTCGCCTTCACCGCCTTCTTCGCCTTCGCGATCATGCTGTCGCTTCTCGTCTTCATCTTCGAGGGCGTGCGCGATGCGTTCGACCCGAGGAAGACGTTCCGATGACCGCCGCCATGCCTTCCCCCCGCCTGAAGCTCGCCTATGGCGTGGCGCTGGCCCTGCACGGGCTTTTCGTGGCGGCGCTTGTGGCATTTGGCCTCTTGAGGGTGGCGATGCTCGGCACGCAGGCGGATGCGGCGCGGGGTGGCATCGTGCTGGGGCTGCTGCTCTTTCTCGTCACGCTGGTGCCGGCGGTGCCCTCGATCATCGCGCTGCTCTCCTGGTGGATGTGCCGCCGCCGGGGCTGGGCGCCCTCGGAGGGGCACATGAAGCTTGCGATCGGCGGGATCGGCGTGCTGTTTCTCATCCTGGCATTGGGGGCCGTGCTGTGAGCGATGCTATTCTCCAGATCCGCGATCTGACGGTGAGCTTCCGGCAGGACGGGCAATTCGTGCCCTGCGTGAAGGGCGTGTCCTTCACCGTCGACAAGGGCGAGACGGTGGCGCTGGTGGGCGAGAGCGGCTCGGGAAAATCGGTGACCGCGCTTTCCACCGTGTCGCTCCTGGGCGATGCCGCGCGGGTGACGGGGAGCGTGACCTTCGACGGGCAGGAGATGATCGGGGCCTCGGCCAAGCGGCTTCGGCAGGTGCGGGGCAACGATATCAGCTTCATCTTCCAGGAGCCGATGACCTCGCTCAACCCGCTGCATACGCTGGAAAAGCAGATCTGTGAGAGCCTCGAGCTGCACCAGGGGCTGGTGGGGGACGCGGCGCGCGCGCGGATTCTCGAACTGCTGGATCTCGTGGGAATTCGCGACCCCGAGAGCCGGCTTTCCGCCTATCCGCACCAGCTTTCGGGCGGGCAGCGGCAGCGGGTGATGATTGCCATGGCGCTGGCCAACAAGCCCGAACTGCTGATCGCCGACGAGCCCACCACGGCGCTCGACGTGACCATTCAGGCGCAGATTCTCGCGCTTCTGAAGCGGATCAAGGACGAGGAGGGGATGGGGATGCTCTTCATCACCCATGACCTCGGCATCGTGGAGCGCTTCGCCGACAAGGTTTGCGTGATGAAGGACGGGGAGATCGTGGAGGCGGGGCGCACGGTGGAGATTTTCGCCAACCCGCAGCACCCCTATACGCAGAAGCTGCTGGGTGCGCGGCCCACCGGCGCGCCGGAGCCGCTGGCGGCGGATTCGCCGAAGCTGGTGGAGACGGAGAACCTGCGCGTGTGGTTCCCGATCCAGCGCGGGTTTCTGAAGCGCACGGTGGGGCATGTGAAGGCGGTGAATGACGCCACGATCACGGTGCGGGCGGGCGAGACGCTGGGGATCGTGGGCGAGAGCGGTTCGGGCAAGACGACGCTGGCGATGGCGATCATGCGGCTGCTGGGCTCGGAGGGGAAGATCCGCTTCGCGGGCGAGGATGTGCATGGCTGGTCGACCCGGCAGATGCGCAAGCGGCGGGCGGAGATGCAGATCGTCTTCCAGGATCCGTTCGGCAGCCTTTCGCCGCGGATGACCTGCGAGCAGATCATCTCGGAAGGGCTCGGCGTGCATGGCAACCCCGACGGGCGCCCGGCGCGGGAGCTGGTGGCGGAGGTGATGCGGGAGGTGGAGCTCGACCCCGCCACGATGGACCGCTACCCGCACGAGTTTTCCGGCGGGCAGCGGCAGCGGATCGCGATTGCGCGGGCGATGATCTTGCGGCCGAAGATGGTGGTGCTCGACGAGCCCACATCGGCGCTCGACATGACGGTGCAGGTGCAGATCGTCGACCTCTTGCGCCGGCTGCAGAAGAAATACGGGCTGGCCTATCTCTTCATCAGCCATGACCTCGCGGTGGTGCGGGCCATGAGCCACGAGGTGGCGGTGATGAAGGATGGCGACATCGTGGAATATGGCGCTGCCGAGGATGTCTTCGAGCGGCCGCGCACGGGCTATGCGCGCAAGCTGCTGCAGGCGGCGCTCGACCTGACGGCGTGAGGGGTTCGGAGCGGGTGAAACGGCCTCCAAGGTATCTTCGGCCACTCCGTCAGGAGCCGCGCGATGGCTGGGCCGCGGCGCGGCGATGCGACGGTATTTCAGCAGAGCTTTATGCCAGCCAAATGCGAGAAAGATCTGAGTGATGCGCTGCCGTCACCCAATCGCCGGGCCGTGGGGGCGGCCCAGCGATCGCGCGGCGGGGCTGCGCCCCTTGATTCCGCGCGTTGGCGCTCTTGTTGAACGGCGAATTCCCGGCCGTTTCCAGCCTCTCCGCGGCTTGCGCTAGATCGCCGAGCTGTGGCCGGCCTGATCCATCTCGTAGCTGTCGAAGCTGCGGGCGATGACGCGGGTGAGCGGGCGTGCCTCGAGCGGGACTGAGAGCCCGGCCTCGCTGCGGGTGAGCATGCCGGGGAAGGCCTCGGCCACCTTGCCGAGCATGGCATCGAGCTTCGCGGCGCTCACGCCGAAATCTCGGCGGATCTCGGCGGCGTCGATGCGGAAATCGCACATCAGCGCCTCGATGAGCCGGGCGCGGAGCTTGTCTTCGCCCTTGAACGCGTGGCCGCGCGAGGTGGAGAAGCGCCCCTCGCGGATGGCGGCGGCATGAGCGCCGGTGGCCGGCGCGTTCTGCGCGTAGCCTTGCGGGAAGCGCGAGATGGAGGAGGCGCCCATGCCGATCAGCACCTCGGCGGTGTCGTCGGTATAGCCCTGGAAGTTGCGGCGCAGGCGCCCGGTTTTCTGGGCGATGGTGAGCCCGTCATCCTTGGTGGCGAAATGGTCGATTCCGATTTCCTCGTAATGGTCCCAGAGGAAGAGCCGGCGCGCCGTCTCGAAGAGCCTGAGCCGCTCCTCGGGGGTGGGCAGGGCATCGGAGGGGATGAGCTGCTGGCGCTTGGCCATCCACGGCACATGCGCGTAGCCGTAGAGCGCCACGCGGTCTGGCTCGAGGGTGAGCAGCTTCTGCACGCTTTCGGTGATGCGCGCCCGTGTCTGGTGCGGCAGGCCATAGAGGATATCGGCGTTGAGGCTGGCGACGCCGCGCGCGCGGATTTCCTGCACCGCGTCGCGGGTGATCTCGTAGCTCTGGCTGCGCCCGATGGTGGCCTGGATCTCGGGGTCGAAATCCTGCACGCCGATGGAGGCGCGGTTCATGCCGCAGGCGGCCAGCGCATCGAGGCGCGGGGCGTCCATCTCGTTGGGGTCGATCTCGACCGAGAACTCGTAGCCCTCCGCGAAGGGCAGCACCTCGGTGATGGCCTGCCCGAGCTCGCGCAGCATGGGCGCGCGCAAGAGCGTGGGCGTGCCGCCGCCCCAGTGGAGCCGCTTGAGGGTGACGCCCTCGGGAAGCTCGGCCCGGAGCAGCGCCAGCTCTTCCTTCAGGAGCTCGAGATAGGAGGCCAGCGGTGCATCCGACTGGGTGCCCTGCGTGCGGCAGGCGCAGAACCAGCAGAGCCTGCGGCAGAAAGGCACATGCACGTAGAGCGACACCTGTGCGCCGGGCTCGATGGCGTTGAGCCAGCGCCTGAAATCGCTGTGCCCTATGGCTGCCGAGAAGTGCGGCGCGGTGGGATAGCTGGTGTAGCGGGGCACGTTCGTGTCGAAGAGACCGAATTTGCGCAGTTGAGATTCTGTTTTCATAAAGTTAGGCTTACAAATGCAAGTGTCTGCTCTCCTTGACGCAGATCAACCTCAAGAAACTAAGTGTGTGCGCCCATGCTTAACCAACCCCTGACCATGTCGCGTGACTGCGGCGATTGCCCGATCCGCCACCGTGCGGTTTGCGCCCGCTGTGAGGCCGACGAACTCGAGAAGCTCGACAAGATCAAGTTCTACCGCAGTTTCCAGGCGGGGCAGACGGTGATCTGGGCGGGCGACCAGATGGATTTCGTGGGCTCGGTGATTTCCGGGATCGCCACGCTGACGCAGACGATGGAAGATGGCCGCACGCAGATGGTGGGGCTCTTGCTGCCCTCCGATTTCGTGGGCCGCCCGGGGCGCGACACCGCCTCCTACGACGTGCAGGCCACCTCGGACCTCGTGATGTGCTGCTTCCGCCGCAAGCCCTTCGAGGAGCTGATGGCCACCACGCCGCATATTGCGCAGCGCTTGCTGGAGATGACGCTCGACGAGCTCGACGCGGCGCGCGAATGGATGCTGGTGCTGGGCCGCAAGACGGCGCGCGAGAAGATCGCCTCGCTGCTTTCCATCATCGCCCGGCGCGATGCCACTCTGAACATGCGCAGCGGGACCGGGCCGATCGTGTTCGACCTGCCGCTCACCCGCGAGGCGATGGCAGATTACCTCGGACTCACGCTGGAAACGGTGAGCCGCCAGATGTCGGCCCTGCGCAAGGACGGGGTGATCGTGCTCGAGGGCAAGCGCCATGTGACGGTGCCCGATTTCGACCGGCTGATGGAAGAGGCGGGCGACGACAGCGACGGCGGGATGCTCGCCTGACAGCCGCCGCGCCGCGCCGCCCCGTGCCTCGCTAATGCGCGAGGAACAATGGGATTTTAGCCGATTCGAGCATTTCGCGCGTGGCCCCGCCGAAGATGGCCTCGCGGAAGCGCGAATGGCCATAGGCGCCCATCACCAGCAGGTCTGCATCGGCATCGAGGGCATGGCGCTGCAGCACGTCCGACACTTTCGGCAGGGTCTTCGAGAGCACGTCTATCTCCACCGAGACGCCGTGACGGGCGAGATATTGTGAGAGCAGGCCGCCCGGATCCGAGCGGCTCGGCCCGTGCGTGGGCGGGTCGATCACGGCCACGTGCACGGTATCGGCCGCCTGCAGGAGCGGCAAGGCAGCGCGGGCGGCACGGAGCGCCTCCTGGCTTTCGTTCCAGCCAAGCACGATGCGACTGGGCGTGACGGGGAGCTTTGCGCCCGTGGGCACCGTCAGCACCGGCACGCCGCCTTCGAAGAGCACCGCCTCGGTGGCGGCCTCGAGCTCGACGCCGCGGCCCTCGCCATAGGGCATCGGCAGGAGCGCGAGATCCGAGAAGCGGGAGAGCGCGGCGATGTGGCGTGTCATGTCGGCCAGCTGGCTCACTCCGGCGCTGCAGGACCAGCGGATATCCTCGCCGCCGAGACGCTTGCGCACCGCGGCCTCGATGGCCTCGGCCTCGGCCTGTGCCTTGGAGATCGTCTCCTGCAGGACGATGGCGCTGGCGCCGGCATAGTAATAGCCAGTCTGGCTGCGATCGACACCGAGGCAGAGCACCTCGAGATGGGCGTCGTTCTTGTGGGACATCGCGATGGCATGATCGAGCGTTTCCTCCACGAGCTCTGCATCGGTGAGGACTGTGAAGAGGCAGGTGTAAGACATGGGAGTTCCTCGGTTGAGCGGTATTTCGAACCCCAGCATAGAAGACTGCCCGCGCCGGCTTCCTTGATGCGTGTCAACTCGACGCAACATCGTATTCGGCCCGGCGACCGTGACAGCTGGAAATTCATTGATGCAGATCAAGGCATGGCCTTCGCTCCCGCAGCATTACGGAAGACAGCCAAACGCGCCCGCGCGGGACGATTCCCGTTTTGCGCGGACAGGGACGAAGGGACGAAACAATGGCGAATTACATCAAGCTGATCGTGCTCGGCGTGATCGTGTTTCTCGCACTGATCGCGGCGAATTTCGCGCGCGATCTGGCCTACATGGTCAACGCGCTCACGATCGCTCTTGCGGCCGGCATTACCTTTCTCTGGGTTTTGCGGCACACCGACGAGCCGGTCATCAAACGAGATCTTTCCGGCGAATACATGGATGGCGTGATCCGCTACGGCGTGATCGCCACGGCGCTCTGGGGCGTCGTGGGCTTTCTGGTGGGCACGTTCATCGCCTTCCAGCTGGCCTTTCCGCAGCTCAATTTCGAATGGGCCCAGGGCTTTCTGAATTTCGGCAGGCTTCGCCCGCTGCATACCAGCGCGGTGATCTTCGCGTTTGGCGGCAACGCGCTGATCTGCACCTCCTTCTACGTGGTGCAGCGCACCTCGGCGGCACGGCTCTGGGGCGGCAACCTCGCGTGGTTCGTGTTCTGGGGCTTCCAGCTGGTGATCGTGCTCGCGGCCACGGGCTACCTGCTCGGCGCGACGCAATCGAAGGAATATGCCGAGCCCGAATGGTATGTGGACCTGTGGCTCACCATCGTGTGGCTCGCCTATCTCGCGGTTTTCGTGGGCACGCTGGTGAAGCGCAAGGAGCCGCATATCTACGTGGCGAACTGGTTCTATCTCAGCTTCATCATCACCGTGGCGATGCTGCACGTGGTCAACAACCTCTCGATCCCGGTGTCGATCTTCGGCTCCAAATCGGTGCAGGTGTTCTCGGGTGTGCAGGACGCCATGACGCAATGGTGGTACGGCCATAACGCCGTGGGCTTCTTCCTCACCGCGGGCTTCCTCGCGATGATGTATTACTTCGTGCCGAAACAGGCCGAGCGGCCGGTTTACAGCTACAAGCTCTCCATCATCCACTTCTGGGCGCTGTACTTCATCTATATCTGGGCGGGCCCGCACCACCTGCACTACACGGCGCTGCCCGACTGGGCCTCGACGCTTGGTATGGTGTTCTCGATCGTGCTCTGGATGCCCTCCTGGGGCGGCATGATCAACGGCCTGATGACGCTCTCGGGCGCTTGGGACAAGCTGCGCACCGACCCGGTGATCCGGATGATGGTGATCTCCATCGGCTTCTACGGCATGTCGACCTTCGAAGGGCCGATGATGTCGATCCGGGCGGTCAACTCGCTCAGCCACTACACCGACTGGACGATCGGCCACGTGCATTCCGGCGCCCTTGGCTGGAACGGCATGATCACCTTCGGATGCCTCTACTTCCTCGTGCCGAAACTCTGGAACAAGGAACGGCTCTACTCGCTCTCGATGGTCAGCTGGCACTTCTGGCTCGCCACCATCGGCATCATCCTCTACGCCGCCTCCATGTGGGTGACCGGCATCATGGAGGGCCTGATGTGGCGCGAAGTGGATGCCAACGGCTTCCTCGTGAACTCCTTCGCCGACACCGTGGCGGCCAAATTCCCGATGTATGTTGTGCGCGGGCTTGGCGGGGTTCTCTACATCAGCGGCGCACTCATCATGTGCTACAACCTCTTCATGACCATCCGGCGGAGCCCGGCCACGCAAATGGCCAACAACTCCGCGGTCCCGGCCGAGTAAGAGGGGGACATATCAATGGCAATTCTCGACAAACACACAATCCTTGAGAAGAACGTCACGCTGCTGGCCATCTTCGCCTTTCTCGTGGTGACGATTGGCGGCATCGTGCAGATCGCGCCGCTCTTCTGGCTCGAAAACACCATCGAGGACGTGGAGGGCATGCGCCCCTACACGCCCCTCGAGCTGGCCGGGCGCGACATCTACCTGCGCGAAGGCTGCTATGTCTGCCACAGCCAGATGATCCGGCCGATGCGGGACGAGGTGGAGCGCTACGGGCATTACAGCCTCGCGGCCGAAAGCCAGTATGACCACCCGTTCCAGTGGGGCTCCAAGCGCACCGGGCCCGACCTGGCGCGCGTGGGCGGGCGCTACTCGGACGAGTGGCACGTGGATCACCTGCGCGACCCGCAATCGGTGGTGCCGGAATCGGTGATGCCCAAATACGGCTATCTCGAGAACCGGATGATCGATGGTGAGCATGTTGGCGAGCTGATGGCGACGCACCGGCTGGTGGGCGTGCCCTATACCGACGAGATGATCGAGAACGCACGGGCCGACTTTGCCGTGCAGATCGACCCCTTCGGCGATATCGACGGGCTGCTGGAGCGCTACGGCGACAAGGTGAACGTGCGCAGCTTCGACGGGGCCGCGGGCATCTCCGAGGCCGATGCGCTGATCGCCTATCTGCAGATGCTGGGCACGCTGGTGGATTTCTCTACCTTCACGCCCGTGGCCAGCCGCTAGGGGAGGGGGAGACATGGAAACCTACTCCTTCCTGCGCGAATTCGCAGACAGCTGGATGCTGCTCTTTCTCTTCGCCTTCTTCATCGGCGTCGTTCTGTGGGTGTTCCGCCCCGGCGCCTCGAAGGTTTACGAAGACCCGGCGGGCATCCCTTTCCGGAATGAAGACAAGCCTGCGCCCTCATCAGAGTCCGTGCGCGCAGAGAACGCCAAGGAGGCGTGAGATATGGCGAATGATCCGAAAAAACACGACGAGGATGTCGGAACCACGGGCCATGAATGGGACGGGATCGAGGAGCTCAACAACCCGTTGCCGCGCTGGTGGGTGTGGGTATTCTACGCAACCATCGTCTGGGGCATCTGGTACACGATCGCTTACCCGGCATGGCCGATGATCTCGGGCGCGACCGAGGGCTACATGGGGTGGTCGACCCGCGCCAACGTGGCCGAGGCGATTGCCGAGGCCGAGGCCGCCAATGCCGAGATCAACGAGCGGCTGGCCTCGGTGGAGCTGACCGAGATCACCAGCGACACGGAACTGGCCACCTATGCCACCTCCGCCGGCGCTGCCGTGTTCAAGACGTGGTGCGCGCAGTGCCACGGCTCGGGCGCGGCGGGTGCGAAGGGCTACCCGAACCTGCTCGACAACGACTGGCTCTGGGGCGGCACCATGGAGGACATCCACTACACCGTCGCCCATGGCATCCGCAACGAGGACGACCCCGATGCGCGTTACTCCGAAATGCCGGCCTTCGGCGAGATTCTCGAGACCGAGCAGATCGAGCAGGTCGTCAACTACGTGATGACGCTCTCGGGTGGCGAGCCGATGGACGCCGCCAAGGCGGAAGCGGGTGAAACCGTGTATCTCGACAATTGCGCCGCCTGCCACATGGATGACGGAACCGGCGACCGCTTTCAGGGCGCGCCCAACCTGAGCGATGCGATCTGGCTCTATGGCGGCGACTACGACACGCTGATGGAGACCGTGACCTACAGCCGCTATGGCGTGATGCCGCCGTGGAACCAGAGGCTCTCCGAGGCCGAGATCCGCGCCGTCGCCACCTATGTGCACCAATTGGGCGGCGGCGAGTAGCCGCCCCCCGCGAGTTCCCCTCGGGCAGAGTGAGTGCTGACCGAGGGGATTGCGCCGGCCCCCCACCTGTTCGCGCGTTTCCAGGGGTGGCCGGCGCTCTTTTTTCTCCGCTTTCTCCGCGCGCGGCTCAGATCACGCTGAGCACGATGATCATCGCGAGCGCGTAGATCAGGATTCCCCCACCGATCAGGAAATAGTGAAACTTGCCGATCACCGTGGCCTTGGCGAGGTTGCGGGCCTGATCGAGCAGGTCGGGCCAAGTGTAGCTCACGAAATCGCCTTGCGTGAACACGGCCTTGATGCGGCCATCGGCATCGACCACCGGCAGGCGGCGGAAGCGCTCGTTGGACATGATGCGCAGCCAGTCGAGGATCTGGTCGCCTTCCTGCGCGAGCTTTGGATCGCGGGTCATGATCTCGCCCAGCGTCGTGGTGTTGGGGTCGCGACCTTCGCCCACGAGCTTGTTCATCACGTCGCGTTCGGTGACGATGCCGCTCACGCGATCCTTGTCATCGGTCACCACGATGCAGCCGTAGCTCTTCTCGCTCATCGCCGCCACGGCATCGGCCACATTGGTGTCGGCGCTCGTGGTGAGGGGCTTGCTCTTCGATGCATATTCCGGGCGGTCCATGAGACGCGCGCCGGTGCGTGCCTCCGGTTGTGCCATGCGACTTCTCTCCTTGTTGTCGTCTCTTGCGTCTTGACCGCCCGAGCTAGGGCGCTTGCGCGCGCCGTCAAAAAAAGCCCGCGGGCCGGTGCGATGTGACGCGGGCGCCGCGGGCAGGCGGGGAGAGTGGGGGAACGCGCCTCAGCGCGGGGTGTGCGGCCAGCGCCGCCCGCGCCATGGCCAGCGCTGGGTCTGGCGTTCACGGGCGGCGAGGCGGGGGTGGAAGACGATCGGATCCATCACCGCCGCACCCCGTGCAGATGGGCCTCGATCTCGGCATCGCGGCGATTGTCGAACCGTTCGCCGCGCGCCCAGTGCGAGGGGGCATCCCAGCGCTTGCGGGACTCGGTACGGGTGGCGGTCATGAAAGAATTTGCGAATACGTGGAACATGGGACTTTCCTTTTCTGGGCTGATCTTCTCCTTGGAAAGTGGGGCAAAAGGCCCCATGATGCGACTCAGGAAAAATGGAATGATGTAAGCTCAGATTACATGGTTGATTGGCTGTCTCTCCCGCCGCTCTCGGCGCTCCGGGCCTTCGCCGCGCTGGCGGAAACCGGCTCGGCGAGCGGTGCGGGTGCGCGGCTCAACGTGAGCCATGCGGCGATCAGCCAGCAGGTGCGCGCGCTCGAGGGGCATATGGGCGTGAGCCTCGTCGACCGTTCCGGGCGGCGGATGGAGTTGACGCCGGAGGGGCGGCAACTGGCGGAGGCGCTGGAAGACGGGTTCGGTGCGATCTGGCACACGGTCTGTGCGCTCACCGGCGCCGATGCCGAGAGGCCGCTGCAGGTTTCGACCACGCATCTCTTCGCGCAGACATGGCTGATGCCGCGGCTTGGCGACTTCCAGCGGAAGCACCCGGAGATCGACATCATGCTGCACCCCTCCGCCGCGATCTCCGACCCGGCGCCCGGCGGAATCGACCTCGGGATCCGGTTCGGCACTGGCCACTGGCCGGGGCTGCAGGCGGAGCTGCTGGTGCCCACCGATATCGTCATCACCGCCGCGCCCTCGCTGGTGGGCGATTGCGTGATCGCGGAGCCGGCCGACCTGCTGCAATTCCCGTGGCTGCAGGAGCTGGGCACCAACGAGTCGGAGGACTGGCTGCGCAAGCATGGGGTGAGCGAGGGCCGCGCGCGGAGCCTTACCCATGTGCCCGGCAACCTGATGCTCGAGGGCGCGCGGGCGGGGCAGGGGGTGATCTCCACCGCCATGTCTTCGGTGGAGGCGGATGTGCGCGCGGGGCGGTTGCGGGTGCTTTTCCGCGACAAGGGCGACACCGGCTATCACATCGTGACCCGCCCCGGCGTGCTGCGCCCGCCCGCCAAGGCCTTCGTGGCGTGGCTGCGGCGTCAAAAGGACGCGTAGCGGCGCCCGGCGCGCCATTAGATCATTCTGAGAGTCAGAATTTGATGCAGGTCAAGGCTGCCGCCCGCCCGACCTGTGAGAACGGCTTCAAGTTCAACGCGTTGCCCGTGGAGTGATTCCTCTTGGCCGAATCCCAGCCCAACCCAGCCCCAAGCCTCTATGCCGCGCGCGAGCCGGTCTTTCCGCGCAAGGTTTACGGGCGTTTCCGCAATCTCAAATGGATCATCATGATCGTCACGCTGGGGATCTATTACCTCACGCCGTGGATCCGGTGGGACAGGGGGCCGGAGTTGCCCGACCAGGCGGTGCTGGTGGACATGGCGAACCGCCGGTTCTTCTTCTTCTGGATCGAGATCTGGCCGCACGAGTTCTATTTCGTGGCAGGCCTGCTGGTGATGGCGGGGCTGGGGCTCTTTCTCTTCACCTCGGCGCTGGGCCGGGTCTGGTGCGGCTATGCCTGCCCGCAAACGGTGTGGACGGATCTCTTCATCCTCGTGGAACGCTGGATCGAGGGCGACCGCAACGCCCGGCTCAGGCTGCACCGGCAGAAGAAGCTCGATTTTCGCAAGGCGCGGCTGAGGCTCACGAAATGGGCGACGTGGTTGCTCATCGCCGTCGCCACGGGCGGGGCGTGGGTGTTCTATTTCACCGATGCGCCGACGCTTCTGGTGGATCTCTTCACGCTCAACGCCCACCCGATCGCCTATACGACCATCGCCATCCTGACCGGCACCACCTTCTTCTTCGGGGGCTTCGCGCGCGAGCAGATCTGCATCTATGCCTGCCCCTGGCCGCGCATTCAGGCCGCGATGATGGATGAGGACACGCTCACCGTGGGCTACCGCTACTGGCGGGGCGAGCCGCGCGGCAAGGGCAACGTGCGCCGCAAGCAGCAGGCCGAGGCGGAGGCCGCCGAAGCGGCAGCGCAGGCGGCGGGCCCGGTGGCCGGTGCGAGCTACGCGCGCAGCCCCGTGCCCAACGCGCTTTCCGACATGGTGCCTGACGCCACGGTGGAGGCCACGGGCCCCGGCGACTGCATCGACTGCATGGCCTGTGTGAACGTCTGCCCCATGGGGATCGACATTCGCGACGGCCAGCAGCTGGAATGCATCACCTGTGCGCTCTGCATCGACGCCTGCGACGACGTGATGGAGAAGATCGGCAAGCCGCGCGGGCTGATCGACTATCTCGCCCTCACTGACGAGCAGCGAGAGACGGCGGGCCAGCAGCCCAAGCCCATCTGGAAGCATGTCTTCCGCCCGCGCACGGTGCTCTATACCTCGCTCTGGTCGGCGGTGGGGCTGGCGCTGCTCTTCGCGCTCTTCATCCGACCCGAGATCGACATGACGGTGGCGCCGGTGCGCAACCCCACTTTCATCACGCTCTCCGACGGCACGATCCGCAACGTCTACGAGGTGCGGCTGCGCAACAAGCATGGCGAGGAGCGGCAGTTTCGCCTTTCGGTGAAGGGGCCCAACACCATCCGCCTCGCGCTCGAGGGCACGCCCTATGCCTCCGTCACGGTGCCGGCGCAGGCGCAGCAGCTTCAGCGCGTCTACCTGATGGCGCCGCCCGATTCGGCGCCCGCACAGGCCGAGCGCACCGATGTGCGCCTCTGGGTGGAAGACCTCGGAAATGGCGACCGCGCCTACAAGGACACGTTCTTCAACGGGAGGGCCAACCAATGAGCCAGTCACGAGAAATCACCGGCAAGCATGTGCTGATCGGATTCGTAAGCGCCTTCGGCGTGATTATCGGAGTGAACATCCTGCTCGCCGTCTCGGCGGTGAAAACCTTCCCCGGCCTCGAGGTGAAGAACTCCTACGTGGCGAGCCAGACCTTCGACGAGCGCCGGGAGGCGCAGGAGGCGCTGGGCTGGACGGTGAGCGCGCATCACCATGACGGGCTGCTGCGGCTCGAGATCACCGATGCGGCGGGCGCGCCGGTGCGCGTGGCCAAGCTCGACGCGACGGTGGGCCGCGCCACCCATGTCTTCGACGACGTGGAGCCCGAGTTCCGCTTCGACGGGCAGGCCTATGTGGCCGATGTGCCGCTCGGCGGGGGCAACTGGAACATTCGCATGGACGCGATCGCGGGCGACGGCACGCATTTCGAGCAGCGCGTCGTGCTGATCAAGGATTGAGCCGCGCATGACCGCCACATGGCGCCCCTCGCCCTCGGCCTGCCCGGCCTGCTCCGCCGCCCCGGCAGCGGAAGCCATGGCCGATGCCCGCCTGCCTGAGGCGCAGATCGTGCTGAGCCTGCCCACGATCCATTGTTCGGCCTGCATCACCAAGATCGAGAAGGGGCTCGCGGCGCATCCCGATGTGCGGCAGGCGCGGGTGAACCTCACGCTCAAGCGCGCCAGCATCGAGGCCGCGCCGGAGGTGAGTGCCGCCGAGATGGCGGAGCTTGTGCGGGGGCTCGGCTACGAGGCCTACGAGCTCGATACCGGCAGCCTCGGCGCCACCGCGGCCGACAAGGCCGGGCGCAACCTGCTGATGCGGCTTGCGGTGGCAGGGTTCGCCTCGATGAACGTGATGCTCCTTTCGGTCTCCGTCTGGTCGGGGGCGGAGGATGCCACGCGCGACATGTTCCACTGGATCTCGGCGGCCATCGCGCTGCCCACCATCGCGTTTTCCGGCCAGCCCTTCTTTGCCAATGCATGGGCCGCGCTGAAGCACCGGCAGCTCAACATGGATGTGCCGATCACGCTGGCGATCCTGCTGGCCATCGTCACCTCGCTCTGGGAAACGGCGCTTTCGGGCGAGCACGCCTATTTCGATGCGGCGCTCGCGCTCACCTTCTTCCTGCTCGCGGGGCGCTATCTCGATCACCGCACCCGCGCCATCGCGCGCTCCGCCGCGCAGGAACTGACCGCGCTCGAAGTGCCGCGCGCGTGGCGTCTGCGCGACGGGCAGGAGGCGGAGGTGGCCGTGGCCGAACTCGTGCCGGGCGATCTGGTGCGGGTGCGGCCCGGCGGGCGGATGCCGGTGGATGGCGAGATCGTCGAGGGCACGTCGGAGCTCGACCGCTCGCTGCTCACGGGCGAGACGCTGCCTGTCTTCGCGGGCCCCGGAAGCCAGGTTTCGGCAGGCGAGGTCAACCTCACCGGGCCGCTCACGCTGCGCGCGAGCGCCGTGGGGCAGGATACCTCGCTGCACCGCATGGCCGATCTGGTGGCGATCGCCGAATCGGGCCGCTCGCGCT
>JAVKDQ010000149.1:0-1693 GCA_040222155.1 Roseovarius sp. | reverse complement strand
GTTGCCCCGCCATTCTCAGCGGCTCGCCACCAGCGACAGGGTGTAGTGCCCGTCGCGTGCTTCGACCTCGGCCTCGAAGGAGACATCGTCGCGCACCCAGGCCCAGCTCGTGACGCCCTCTTCGGAGGTTTCGGTCACCGGGCTGTCCTTGGCCTTGGCGGCGATGCGCTCGCCGATGGCCGCGGCAAGTGTGGCGGCATTGTCGGCGATCTCCGATTGCGGGAGGGCGATGATGCAGGTTGTTTCCAGCGGGGTGCCGTCGACCATCATCATCATGCCGTTATCGCCCATCCAGGCCGCGTTCACGTCGGCAGCCTCGAGCTTCTGGAGCCCGATATTGCCCGCGAGCTCTTCCGCGCCACGCTCGATGAGGGCGGGCTGGGAATGCAGGCAGGCGGCATCGAATGTCCACTGGAAATCCTCCGCGGACTGCGCGGCGAAGGCCGGGGCGGCGAGGAGGGGGAGGTGAAGGAGGGTTTGGCGCATGGTGTCCGTTCGATAAGCCAGGGTTCGCTCGGGTGGGTTGGAAACCCACCCTACGATCAGCCTTTGACGGCCTTCACGATCTTCTGCGCGCCGTCCTTGAGATCATCGGCGGCGATCACGTCGAGGCCGGAATTGTTGATGATCTCCTTGCCCTTCTCCACGTTGGTGCCTTCGAGACGCACCACCAGCGGCACCTTGAGGCCCACTTCCTTCACCGCGGCCACCACGCCCTCGGCGATCACGTCGCAGCGCATGATGCCGCCGAAGATGTTGACGAGGATGCCCTTCACGTTCTGGTCGGAGGTGATGATCTTGAAGGCCTCGGTGACCTTCTCCTTGGTCGCGCCGCCGCCCACGTCGAGGAAGTTGGCGGGTTCGGCGCCGTAGAGCTTGATGATGTCCATCGTGGCCATCGCGAGGCCCGCGCCGTTGACCATGCAGCCGATCTCGCCATCGAGGGCGATGTAGTTGAGATCGTACTTGGAGGCTTCAAGTTCTTTCGGGTCTTCCTCGGTGACGTCGCGCAGCTCGGCGATGTCGGCGTGGCGGTAGATGGAGTTCGAGTCGAAGCCCATCTTGGCGTCGAGGCATTTGAGATCGCCCGAGTCGGTGACGATGAGCGGGTTGATCTCGAGCATCTCCATGTCTTTCTCGAGGAACATCTTGTAGAGCGTGCCCATCAGCGCCACGCATTGCTTCACCTGCTTGCCCTCGAGGCCCAGCATGAAGGCGATGCGGCGGCCGTGGAAGGGCTGGTAGCCGGTGGCGGGATCGACCGAGAAGCTCAGGATCTTCTCGGGGGTGGAGGCCGCGACCTCCTCGATGTCCATGCCGCCCTCGGTGGAGCAGACGAAGCTCACGCGGGAGGTGCCGCGATCGACCAGCAGGGCGAGATACATCTCGGTCTCGATGCCGGAGCCATCCTCGATGTAGATGCGGTTGACCTGCTTGCCGGCCGGGCCTGTCTGCTTGGTGACGAGCGTGCGCCCGAGCATCCGCTTGGCTTCCTCGGCGGCTTCCTCCACCGACTTGGCCAGCCGCACGCCGCCCGCCTCGCCCGCGCCGGCCTCCTTGAAGGTGCCCTTGCCGCGGCCGCCAGCGTGGATCTGGGCCTTGACGACCCAGAGCGGCCCGTCGAGAGCGCCGGCGGCTGTCTTGGATTCCTCGGCCCGAAGGACGATGCGGCCATCCGACACTGGGTCACCTT
>JAVKDQ010000148.1:0-3268 GCA_040222155.1 Roseovarius sp. | reverse complement strand
GAGATGGCCGCCTCACCCGCTTCTCCGTCAGGCTCGGCGTGGAAGAGGGCGGGCGCATCTGCCGCGTCGCGGCCTCCGGCGGGTTCGCCTGCCGGGAGGGATGAGGCCGATGCCGCGCGGGTTTTCCCTGATCGAACTGGTGGTGGCGATCACGGTGCTGGCGATTGCCAGTATCGGGGCGTGGCGGGGCTTCGACCAGGCGCAGCGGGGGCTTGGCGGCTACCTGCAGCGGGGGCTGGCGCATCATGTGGCGCTGAACCGCGCCGAGGAACTGCGGCGCGTGGGGCTCGAGGCCGGGCGCGGGCTGCCGGAGGCGCTCACCATGGGCGCGCGCGACTGGCAGATCACGCTCGAGGAGACGCCCACCGAGGGCGATCTGGTGGCGGTCACCATCCGGGTGCGGGCGGCGCGGGGGCCGGGGGCGCAGGTGCAGGCCTTCGTGCCGGTGAGGCCCGGGCGATGAGCGCGCGCCCGACACCGCGCGGCTTCACCCTGCTGGAGCTCGTCGTTTCGCTGGCGCTCTTCGCGCTCGTCTCGGTGATGTCGCTGCAGGTTCTCACCGGGGCGCTGCACCAGTCGCGCGTGATGGAGCGCGCCGATGCGCAGGCTGGCGAGGTGCTGCGCGCGCTGGCGCTTTTGCGGAACGATCTCGACCACGCGGTGCCGCTGCCCTTCCAGACCCCGATCGGCGATGTGGAGCCGGCCTATCTTCCGCAGACGGGCAGCCTTTCGGTGAGCCTCGGCGGGTTGCCTCGCCTGCCGCGCGCGCCCGGCGAGAGCGCGGCAGAGGCGCGGCCCGATGCCGGGTTTCAGCGGGTGATCTGGCGGCACGATGCGGCGGCTGGCACGCTCACCCGGCAGGTCTGGCCGGTGCTCAACCCGCGCGATCCGGCGCAGCTTGGGCCCGAGGAGGTGGTGCTTACCGGTGTGCGCGGGCTGGTGCTGGAGCCGGGGCCGGAGGATGCGGCCGTGGCGGGCAGCCTGCCCGAGGAGGAGGCCGAGGAAGAGAACCGCGCCAATGCCGCCCAGGGCCTGCCGCCGCAGATCGTGGTGGAGATCGACACCGCGCAAACCGGCGTTCTGCAGATTGTGGTGAGCACATGGTGAGCCGCCTGCCTCGCTTCCGCCGGCTCTCGCCGCGCGGTGTGGCGCTGCTCAACGCGCTCCTGATCGTGGCGGCGCTCTCGGCGGTGAGCCTCGCGCTCCTGCAGCGCTCCGAAGCCTCCAATGCGCGGCTGGTCGAGATGCAGCGGGCCGGGCAGGCGGAGCTCTATCTCGACGCGGTCACCCTGCAGGTGCAGCAGGTGATCGGCCCGGCGGCGCGCGGCACCGATGGCGAGACGCTGATCGTGGAGCCGAGCCAGAGCTGGGCGCGGCCCGCGCAGGGCATTCTCATCGGCGAGGGCGTGGCGAGCTGGCAGGTGGCCGACATGCAGGGCCGGTTCAACCTCGCGTGGCTCGGGCAGAGGCTCGAGGCGCTGCCGGGGGAGGACGAGGAGGAAACCGAGGAGCCGCCCGACCTCAACCGGATGCTGCGCGACGCCTTCTCGCGGCTCGTGCTGGAGCGCGGCCTCTCGCGGGTGGAGCTGCGGCGGCTCGAACAGGCGCTGATCCCCGATCTGGGCCAGCGGGTGAGCGCCTATGGCCGCGCCACCCGCCCACCGCCGCTGCCCCCTGCCGCGCTCGACGAGCTCCTGCTGGTGGAGGGCATCGGCGAGGAGGCGCTGGCCGCGCTCCGCCCGATCCTGACGACGATGCCGGCCGATGCGGGCGGGCTCAACCTCAACACCGTGAGCGCCGAGGTTCTGGCCGCGCTGATGGGCGAGCGCTCGGCGGAGGCGCTCGAGGCGCAGCTCGCCTCGGCTCGCCCGTTCGATACGGTGGAGGCGGCGCTCGACTGGGTGAGCGCGCGCGGCGGGCCGGAGGCGCTGGCGCTCGTCGAGGCGCTCGGCGCCGGCGTGGGCTCGCAATGGTTCGAGGCGCGGATGGATGTGCGGCTTGACACTCTGCGCCTGAGGCGGAGAGTTGTGATGCAGCGCGCCAACCCCGAGAGCTGCTGCCGGATCCTGTCCGTCTTGTCGGAGTACCCGTGATGCCGCCCGCCGATGCCACCGCCGCCCAAGGCTCTGCCCAGATGCGCCTGCCGCGCCTCGGGCTGGGTGCGCGCGTCGGCAAGGGGGCGATGGCCACGTGGCATGTGGAGAGCGCCGCGCCGCCGCCCGGCGGGCGGTTCGTCGCGCTGGTGCCGGGGGCCGAGGCGCCGCTGATGGAGGTGAGCCTGCCCGCCTCGCTGCGCGGCGAGGCGCGGGAGACGGTGGCGCGCCGGCAACTGGTGGACAGGCTGGGCCTCGATCTCTCGCAGGTAGAGCTGCGCCCCGCGCCGCTGGGCACGGCGGCGGGCGGCTGGCAGGCGATGCTGATGGTGCGCAAGGCAGATGTGGCCGGCTGGCGCGCACGGCTCGCGGGCCAGGGCAAGGCGGTGCAGGCGATCTTGCCGGATTACCTCGCCCTGCCGGTGAGCGCCGATGTCTGGACGGTGGAAACCGGGGCGGAGCCGGGCGCGCCGGTGCGTGCGAGGCTGGGCCCGGGCGACGGGTTCAGCACCGAGGCGGCGCTCGCGGGGCTGACGCTGGCGCAGGCGCTCGAGGAGGAGGGGCGCGCGCCGCCCAAGGCGCTGCTGCGGCTCGGCCCGGCCCTGCCCGAGCTCGACGAGATGCTGGAGGCGGCGCTCGCGCGGCATCCGGGCGTTCCAATGGTGGAGAGCGTCGAGGCGCTGCCCGCCGAGGTGGCGCGCCCGCAGGTGCTGGCGCATGGCGAGATGGCGCTCGACCTCTCCGTGCAAATGCGCGACCCGCGCCGCGAGATCGAGGCGCGGCTCCGGGGCGCTTTGTGGCCTGCGGCGCTCTTCCTGCTTGCGGGCGCGATCTGGGCGGGGGCCACCTATAGCGACATCCTCAAGCTCCGGGCCGAGGCGCGGGCGGTGCAGGATCGCAACATCGCGCTGGTGCGGGAGGCCTTTCTGCCGAGCGGGCCCTTGCCCGATATCCGCCTGCAGGTGGCGCGGTTGATCGAGGAGCGCCGCGCCGCGCTCGCCAATGCCGGCCCGGGGCCCGAGCCACCGTTCACACGCTTGCGCCGGGCCAGCTCGGTGCTGGCCGAGGCGGAGGCCGAGGGCATCCGGCTTGACATGGCGAGCCTGCAACCCGATGGCCTGATCACGCTGGAGCTCGCCGCGCCGGATTTCGCGGCGCTCGAGGCTTTGCTCGAG
>JAVKDQ010000147.1:0-22856 GCA_040222155.1 Roseovarius sp. | reverse complement strand
GCGCGCGGCGCTTGCGGCACGGGCCGGCGTGGCCGCGCCGGTGGCGGCGGCGGAGGCCGATCTGGTGGCCTGCATCGAGGCGGCGCAGCTCTTGCCATTCGAGCAGGGGATGGCCTTCGAGGCGGCGCGGCGCGCCGAGCGGCTGGGCGGGGCGGTGCCGGTGCTCTCGCTCGCGGCGCGGCGGCCAATGCACCGGGCGGGCCTGATCGAGATCGCCCCGCGCGCCCATGCGCCCGAGGCGGCGCTCGCGGCGCTGGCGGGGCGGCTCGGCGGCGAACGGCGCCGCGTGATCGTGACCTCCACCGCAGAGGGGGGCGTGACGCAGGCGCTTCTGCTCGCGCTTTTTCGCGCGGCGCTGGGGATGCTCGCGGCGGGCGTGGCGCCGCGCGACATCGAGGCGGGCGCGCGGGCACTGGGCTTTGGGCAGGGCCCGTTGAGGATGATCGACGAGGCCGGGCCGGCGCAGGTTCTGGCGCGGGCGCGGCAGCTCTACCGGGCGCGCGGGGTGGCGTTGCGCCCGTTCCGGCTGCTCTCCGACAGGCTCGCCGACGTGACCGGGGGCGACACCGCCGCTCTGCCGCGCGCGCTGGCCTTTCACGAACCGGCGGGGCAGGCGCTGGCCGAGGATGCGGGCCTCACCGCGTGGCTGGAGGAATGGCGCGAGGACAACGCGGAGGCCGCGCAGGGCTGGCCCGCCCTCGCGCCGCGCGCCGCGCTCGAAGCGTCATTCGTGGCCGAGGCCGCGCGGCTGCTCGAGGCCGAGACGGCGCGGCACGCGCTCGATGTCGAGCTTGCGGCGGTCGAGGCCTGCGGCTTCGATGCCGAGCGGGGCGGCCCGCTTCTGCAGGCCGAGACGGGCGGGCTGGTGACGGTGATGCGGGCGCTGCGGCGGCTTTCGGGCCTCGACCCGGCGCTCTGGGCGCCCCCGCCGCTGCTCGACGAGATGGTGAAGAACGGGCGGCGGTTTTTCTGAATGCGAGGCTGAATGCGGGCGGGCGCCTCAGCCCAGCATGATGCCCAGCACCACCATCATCAGCCCCAGCATGGAAAGAAGCAGCGCGCCGGTGTTCATCGGCACGACCTTGCGCAGAACCGCGCGCAGCTCTTCATCGGAGAGGCCAGCGCGGCGTGCGCGCATGACGCGGAGGATGCACCAGACGAGCCCTCCGAGGCCGGCCAGCGAAACGGCGGCTCCGAGCCAGACGAGCAGTTCCATGCGCTTCTCCTTGATGCGGTCGGGTTTCGTGGCCGAGGCGGGAGGTAGCGCACCCGGCGGCGCTTCGCAAGACAGGGCCTTGCGGGAGGCGCGCGCGCATCCTAGGAAAAGGCTTCCGCCCCAAGGGCCCGAGCAGAGCGAGAGGACGCCATGACCGACACGAGCAGCCCAGAGACCAGCGCCGACAGCAGCTACCGCGTGACCGCCGACGAATTGCGCCAGTTCATCGAGCGCTTCGAGCGGCTCGAAGCCGAGAAGCGCGACATCGCCGAGCAGCAGAAGGAGGTGATGGCCGAGGCCAAGGCGCGCGGCTACGACACCAAGGTGATGCGCAAGGTGATCGCGCTGCGCAAGCGCGACAAGGACGATATCGCCGAGGAAGAGGCGGTGCTGGAGATGTACAAGGAAGCGCTGGGGATGTAGCGGCGCGGGCGCCCTTCAGGGCGGGCGAACGGGCGCGCCGTGAAAGCCGCGGCCTCAGGCCGTCAGGGCGCGATGATCTCCACGCCCGGCACGCGGGGAATGGCGTAGATGTCTTCCTCGTAGGTGTCGGTCATCATCGCCACGGTGTCGTCTGTCCAGCCGGGAAGCTCGTATTCCTCCTCCACCGCGTCGTCGCGGGCGAACTTGTCGAGGAAGGCCGAGATCACCCGGCGCTTCTGGATCTCTGTCATGCCGGGGTGGCTTTCGATATAGCTGCGGAAGCGCTTCATCCCGCCCTCGGTCATGATCTCCTCGAGCAGCGCGAACTCGCCCGAGACCGGCGCGCCGGGCGCGAGCCCGGCCATCTCGCGCAGGATCTGCCCCCAGATCAGCGGCGTATCCTCGTTGCACCAGACGGTCATCGCGATGTCGGGCAGTTGCGCGCGGATCCGTTCGAAGAGCTCCGACCAGCGGAAGGAAAACGGATCGTAGCCGCGGAACATGTCTTCGATGGAGTTGAAATTCGTCTTTTCCAGCAGCGCGGGCATGAAGGTGGCCGGGTTGCGGATGGCAAAGAAGAGCTCGAGCGGGTGGCCCGGGAAGATCGAGCGCATCGCCTCGAGCCGCGCGCAGGCCGCCGGGTAGAACATGCGCTTCACCGCCATCTTGTGGGTGCCGAAGAAGCTGTCGTTGGAGAGGATCAGCCGCTCGGTGCCCTTGGGCGGCGAGATCGCCTCGAGCAGGCTCTCCTTGGCGCGCGGCTGCATCTCGCCCTGGGCCACGGTGTTCACGATGTCGCGCAGAACGATGCGATAGACTTCCGGGTCGGGCACATAGGTGCCCTGCTCGGCCAGTTTCTCGGCATCGAGGCGGAGGCAGTCGATGAGCCTGTCCTCGTCTGTCACATGCGCGCCTGCGTGAAGTACGATCTGCATGAAATGCCCTAGGTCCCCGAAATTCGATCGGCGCCAATATAGAAGGTTTTGAAGGCAGTTAAACCGCTTTCGGCCCGGCTCAGGACGAGGTGCTGCGGGTCTGTCCGCTTTGCTGGTAGCCCTGCATCAGCGCCTGCTTGGCGGCCGAAAGCGCTGCGTCGTCCATGCCTGAGCGGTTGAGATCGAGCAGCGCGCGAGCCGCGCCCTCGGGCTGCAGGTTGTAGGACTTGAAGGGCAGGAGCCCCTCGCAGCCGATCTCCAGCAGGTCGAGCGCCGCGCCGAGCGGGCCCTGTGGGGCCTCGCGCAGCGCCTCGACGGGGCGCGACACTACGCGAAGCCCGGGCCGGGAGCCGAGGGTGCGGCGCACCGCCTCCACCACCTCATCGAGCGGCACCGCCTTCGCGAGGCGGGAGCGGTAGCTTTCGAACTCCTCGGTGAGGCGCATCACCTTGAGGTTCTGCCAGTAGACGCTGCGCATCCAAGCCTCGGGGTCGCGGGTGGTGAAGAAGAGGGTGATCTCGGCCGCCCCGCCGAAGCGCGCCTCGAGCACCTCCACCATCCGCGCCATGAAATCGGGCGCGGCGGCATAACTCCAGTTGTCGCGGCGGCCCGGGATCCAGCCCAGGAGCTTCTCGGAACTCACCAGCACCGGGCGGGCATCCTTCGGGTCGAGCTTCGCAAAGGCCGCGTCGAGCGCCTGCGCATAGGCGTCGAGCCGTTTCGGCGCGGGGTCGGCGCTGTGACGCCGCGCGGCGGTGATGGCCCTGGGGAAATCCTCCATCAGGAGCACCCGGAGCCGCGGCGCGAGCGTGGCCGCGTTGCGCTGCAGCCCTGATTGCACGCTGGTGGTGCCGGTCTTGTGGAACCCCGGATGGATCAGGATGCGCATCTCATCGCCCTCTCTCGGCTGCCCCCGGTGCAGACTAGCCGCGCGCGCGCCCGGTTGGGAAGCGCTGATGCATTCGCGGTTGCATCGGCATCCCGGCTTTGGCATAGAGATTTTCGGTGCCGGGCCTCGCCCGGTGGCAGGTGGCCCCTATAGCTCAGCTGGTAGAGCAACTGATTTGTAATCAGTAGGTCCGCGGTTCGAGTCCGTGTGGGGGCACCATATAAATCAATGAGTTGGCAAGCGGCAAGCATCTGGCGGCCATGTTGCCTGAAGTAGCGGGATGCCCATTTGCTTCTTGCGCCCATGTCCGGGCGCCAGTTGAGCGGGTCACCTGCACCTCACGCGCCGGGTGAATGGGGCGGGCTCAGACGCCGGCACAAAGATACTTGATCTCGAGGTAATCCTCGATCCCGTATTTCGAGCCCTCGCGGCCGAGGCCCGATTGCTTGATGCCTCCGAAGGGGGCGACCTCGGTGGAGATCAGGCCGGTGTTGATGCCCACCATGCCGCTTTCGAGGGCCTCGGCCACGCGCCAGACCCGGCTGAGATCACGCGAATAGAAATAGGCGGCAAGGCCGAACTCGGTGTCATTGGCCAGCGCGATCACCTCGTCTTCCGTCTCGAACCGGAAGAGCGGGGCGACGGGGCCGAAGGTTTCTTCCCGCGCGATCTTCATGCCGGCCTGCGCTCCGGTGAGGATGGTGGGGGCGAAGAAGCCGGTGGTCTCGCCCAGCCGCGCGCCGCCTTGCAGGAGTTCAGCGCCGTTTGCGATGGCATCGGCGATATGCTCTTCGACTTTCGCCCGCGCGGCGGTATTGATGAGGGGGCCCGTGGTGACGCCCTCCTTGAAGCCGTCGCCTACAACGAGGTTTGCCACCTTGGCCTTGAGCCTGGCCGCGAAGGCCTCGTAAACGCCGGCCTGCACGTAGATACGGTTGGCGCAGACGCAGGTCTGGCCGTTGTTGCGGAACTTGGCGATCATCGCGCCTTCGACGGCGGCATCCAGATCGGCGTCGTCGAAGACGATGAAGGGCGCGTTGCCGCCCAGCTCGAGCGAGAGCTTCTTGATGCCGTCGGCGCATTGCCGCATCAGGATGCGGCCCACGCGGGTGGAGCCGGTGAAGGTGATCTTGGCCACTTTGGGGTTCTCGCAAAGCTCCTGCCCGATGCCCGCGCTGTCGGAGGAGGGGATGACGTTGAAGACGCCGGCGGGGAGGCCGGCCCGCTCGGCCAGCACCGCTAGGGCGAGGGCGGAGAGCGGGGTGAGCTCGGCGGGGCGGGCGACGAAGGTGCAACCCGCCGCGAGCGCGGGGCCGACCTTGCGCGCGATCATCGCGTTGGGAAAGTTCCATGGTGTGATCGAGCCCACTACGCCCACGGGTTGCTTGAGCACCATGATCCGCTTGTCGCGCTGGTGGCCGGGGATGATATCGCCGTAGACGCGCTTGGCCTCTTCGGAGAACCATTCGATGAAGGCGGCGCCATACAGGACCTCGCCTCGCGCTTCGGCCCAGGGCTTGCCCATCTCTGCGGTGAGAATGGTGGCGAGGTCATCGGCGTTCTCGACGATCATATCGAACCAGCGCCTGAGGATCGCGGCGCGCTCCTTGCCGGTATGCGCGCTCCAGCCGGGCCGTGCGGCATGGGCCGCGCCGATCGCCTCGGCGGCCGTGGCGCGATCCACGTCGCTCACCCGCGCAACGAGCGCCCCGGTGGAGGGGTTCTCGACCGCGAAGGTTGCGGGCATCTCGCGCCATGTGCCGTTGATGTAGGCGCGCGTTTCGAGAAGCGACGGATCGCGCAGATCTCGCATGGGTGTCTTCCTTGTGGATGAGGGGCTCTAGCGCGCTGTCACGGCGTCGATCGAGGCTTCGAGGATGTCCATCGCCTCGGCGAAGATCGCATCGGGGATGGTGATGGGCGCGAGAAAGCGGATGACGTTGCCGTAGACCCCGCAGGTGAGCAGCACCAGCCCGCGCGAGAGCGCCTCGGCGCGGATGGCGTTGGCCATCTCCGGGCTGGGTGCGCCGCCATCGGGCTTGCAGAACTCGGCGGCCACCATGAAGCCCGGGCCGCGCACCTCGGCGATCTCCGGGGTGCGCGCGCGGATCGATTCGAGCCGCTGGCGGAGCCGGGAGCCGAGCTCGTTGGCGCGGTTGCAGAGATCTTCCTCCTCGATCACGTCGAGCACGGCATGGGCGGCGGCGATGCCGAGCGGGTTGCCGCCATAGGTGCCGCCCAATCCGCCGGGCTGCGCCGCATCCATGATCTCGGCCCGGCCGGTGAGCGCGGCAAGCGGCAGCCCGCCCGCGAGCCCCTTGGCCATGGTGGTGATGTCGGCGCAGACATCGTAGGCCTCCATCGCGAAGAGATGGCCGGTGCGGGCGAAGCCGGTTTGAACCTCGTCGGCCACGAGCAGGATGCCGTGCTCGTCGCAGAGCGCGCGCAGGCCGCGCATGAGCTCGGACGGGGCGGGGTAGAAGCCGCCCTCTCCCTGCACCGGCTCGAGAATGATCGCGGCCACGCGGCCCGGGTCGAGATCGGCCTTGAAGAGGCTCGCGAGCGCGCCAAGCGACTGCGCGGCGGAGATACCGTGCAGATCGGTGGGGAAGGGCACATGGTAGACATCGGGCATCATTGCGCCGAAGCCCTTCTTGTAGGGCGCGACCTTGCCGGTGAGGCTCATGCCCATGAAGGTGCGGCCATGAAACCCGCCTCCGAAGGCGATCACGGCGGGCCGGCCGGTGGCGGCGCGCGCCACCTTGATGGCGTTCTCGACGGCCTCGGCGCCGGTGGTGACGAAGACCGTCTTCTTCTCGAAATTGCCGGGCACCTTCTCGTTCAGGCGCTCGGCCAGCCGGATGTAGTTTTCATAGGGCAGAACCTGGTGGCAGGTATGGGTGAACCGCTCGGCCTGCGCGCGCACCGCCGCCATCACCTTCGGGTGGCAATGGCCGGTGTTGACGACCGCGATACCGGCTGCGAAGTCGATGTAGCGCTTGCCTTCCACATCCCAGATCTCGGCATTCTCGGCCCGGTCGACATAGACCTGCGTCTGCATTCCGACCCCTTGGGAAATCGCCGTTTTCCGGCGGTCTGCAATCTCGGCGTTACGCATGGCCCAATCCTTTCGCGGTTGATGAGCGGGGGTTCTTGCGATCTTGCCTCAAGCATATTGCGTTCAGAATGTTGCAATAGTCTGTTTTGTTGATATCGTAAGTTGCTGAAATCATGCGACCTGATGGAAAAGTGATTTGGTATATTGAACACATCTAACAGCGATATGGCGGAAGACCTGCGACTCGGCGCGAGGTTGCGCGGGTTGCGCGAGAGGGCGGGGCTCTCGCAGCGCGCGCTCGCGAAACGCACCGGCGTGCCCAACTCAACGATCTCGCTCGTGGAGTCGGGCAAAACGAACCCCTCGGTGGCGGCGCTGCGGCGCATTCTCGATGGCATCCCGGTAAGCCTGTCGGAGTTCTTCGCCTTCGAGCCCGAAGCCGACCAACGCGTGTTCTTCGCCGCCGAGGAATTGAGCGAGATCGGCAAGGGCGGCGTTTCGCTCAAGCAGGTGGGCGGCAACCTCTTGGGGCGGTCGATGATGATTCTCCATGAAACATACGATCTGCGCTCAGATACGGGGCGCACGATGTATGGCCATGAGGGCGAGGAGGGCGGCGTCGTGATCTCGGGGCGCATCGAGATCACCGTGGGCCGGCAGCGCAAGATCCTCGGGCCGGGCGACGCCTATTACTTCGACAGCCGCCAGCCGCACCGATTCCGGCAGGTAGGCCCGGAGAAATGCGTGATCGTGAGCGCCTGCACGCCGCCGACCTTCTGATTTTCTAGGCCGTGTGGCCTCTTTAGTAGTATTCTGTTCATGATGCGGCAGGCCTCGGCGGGCCGCAATAATGAAAAAATATGTCTATCTTTTCACTAAAAGCGATATTATCATCACCAAATACAAATCCGGAGTCGGTGCGCCCCAAAGGGCAAACCGGCTTCAACACGGGCTCGGTCGCGTTAGGGAGGACACCATGGACAGACTGATCAGGAAGCTCAGTGGAGATCTGCAGCAGGGGCGGATTTCGCGTCGAAACTTCATGAGCATGGCGCTTGCCGCGGGCGCGAGCCTCGGCGCGGCGTCGATGCTGGCGGACAGGGCGATGGCCTCGACGCCGCAGAAGGGCGGGCGCTTCCGCCTCGGCATGGCGCATGGCTCCACCTCCGACTCGCTCGACCCGGCGACCTTTAGCAGCGGCTTCACGCTCAACCTCGCCAACACTTTCGGCAACCAGCTGAGCGAGATCGCCCCCGACGGCTCGCTCAAGGGCGAGATTGCCGAGAGCTTCGAGCCGAGCGCCGACGCGGTGACGTGGCGCTGCACCCTGCGCAAGGGGATCGAGTTCCACAATGGCAAGACGCTGACCGCCGCCGACGTGATCGCCTCGCTGCAGCATCACCTTGGCGAAGATTCGAAATCCGGCGCGAAAGGGCTGCTCTCTCAGATCGAGAGCTTCGCCACCGACGGGCCCGATACGGTGATCTTCACGCTCAAGTCGGGCAACGCCGACTTTCCCTTCCTGCTCAGCGAATACCGCGTGGTCATCATGCCCGAGAAGGACGGCAAGATGGACTGGTCGGAAGGCGTGGGCACGGGGCCCTATATCCTCGAGAACTTCGACCCGGGCGTGCGCGCCACCTTCAAGCGCAACCCGAATTACTGGAAGGAAGGCCGCGCGCATTTCGACGAGGTCGAACTCAACTCGATCCTCGATGCGACCGCGCGGCAGAACGCGCTGCTCACCGGCGCCGTCGATGCGATCGACAGCGTCGAAGTGAAGACCGCGCATCTGCTGGCCCGCAACCAGGGCGTGAAGATGCTCGAGGTGACGGGCTACCTGCATTACACCATGCCGATGGACATGTCGCAGGCGCCCTTCGACAACCGCGAGCTGGCCATGGCGCTCAAGCTCTCGGCGGACCGGGAGGCGATGCTCGAGAAGGTGCTCTTCGGCCATGGCGCGGTGGGCAACGACCATCCGATCTCGCCCGCCAACCGCTTCTTCGCAAAGGATCTGCCGCAGCGCGAGATCGACCTCGACAAGGCGAAGTTCCATTTCGACAAGTCGGGCATCGGCAGCACGCAGCTAGACCTGCGCGTGTCGGAAGCGGCCTTCATCGGCTCCGACACGGCAGCGCTCATCCTGCAGGAATCGGCGGCGAAGATCGGGCTCAACATCAACGTGATCCGCGAACCGGCGGATGGATACTGGGATCAGGTCTCGCTGGTGAAGCCGTGGTATTGCAGCTACTGGGGCGGCCGCCCGACGGAAGACTGGATGTTCGAGATCGGTTACGCGGCGGAGGCCAACTGGAACCAGTCGCGCTGGAAGAACGAGCGCTTCAACGAGCTGCTCGTGGCCGCGCGGGTGGAGCTCGACGATGCCAAGCGCCGGGTGATGTACGAGGAAATGCAGGGGCTGGTCCGCGACGATTGCGCCACCATCATCCCGCTCTTCGCCAACCACGTCATGGCGCTGCAATCCAACGTGCATCACGGCGAGCACGTGGCCGGCAACTGGCAACTCGACGGGGGCAAGGCCTCGGAGCGCTGGTGGTTCGCCTGATCTCCACCCTATGATGCGTGAAGCCGCGGTGCGCCCGCGGCTTCAGTCTTTTTGGAAGAGGCGGAAACCTCCATGCCCAGAAAATTCGACCCTGAAACGCTCTATGCCGCGCATGGCAAGTATCACAACGCCGTGGAGGTTGGGCCGGGGGAGCGGCTCGTGTTTTCCTCGGGCATCATCGGGTGCCTGCCCGATGGCAGCCTGCCCCCGACCGCCGAGGCGCAGATGGCTCAGGCGTGGAAGAACGTGGGCGCCTTTCTGGAAGGCTGCGGAATGGGGCCGGAGAACCTCGTGCGGCTCAAGATGCATCTCACCAGCGCCGACATGATCGCGGTGAGCAAGGCCGCGCGGATCGCGGCACTGGGCGAGCACATGAACGCGGCGGTGACCGGTGTGATCGTGGAGCTGTTCGACCCCGACCTGGTGATCGAGATCGACGTGGTGGCGGCGGGCCCGGCGGTTTAGGCGAAGCCGATCCCGAGGCGCGAGCCCTTCTCGACCCATCCGGCGAAGGCGAGGAAGGGCGTGGCGCCGGTGCGCATCCCGTGCATCTGCCAGGCGTCGTGAAACACCAGATCGCCCGCATCCACCTCGAACCAATCGCCCTGATCCAGCCGCCACTTGGCCGGGGTGAGCGCCAGATAAACCTCGCGCGGCGCGTGGGAGTGATCGGCATAATCCACATTCGGCCCCATGAGCATGAAGCCGCCGCGGGGCGCCTCCAGATGAATGGGGCCCTGCGGCCCGGAGAAGGCGGCATAGGCGTAGCCATCGAGAAAGGCACGGCTGCAATTGGCCTCGGTGTAGTTGGGGTTCTGCGACCAGCGCAGCTCGGGCAGGATCGCCTCGAACCTGTCGACGAGTGCGGCAAGCGGGCCGGAGCGGGCGAGCGCGAGCGCCTCGGGCAGATGTCGGAGCACCGGGAAATCGGTGGAGAAGCGCGACTCGTTCTCCCATTTCGAAGCGGGCTGGTAGGCGGGCACGGCCACGCGTTGGCCCGTCACCTTGTCGGCGCGCGCGCCAACCGCCTCCCAGGTGGCGCGGTTGAGCTCCTCCAGCGCCGCTGCGGTGGCTTCGTCGAGGTGGTGTTCAATCTCGGTTGACATCGGGCTTGTCCTTTTCGCGCGTCTCGAGGCGCCTGGTGAGCCATTCCGTATCCATCTCGGGCACGGAGGAGAGCAGAAGCTCGGTATAGGGGTGGTGCGGGGGGCTGAAAATCTCGTCGCGCGGGCCGGCTTCCACCACGCGGCCATCCTTCATCACCACCACGTCATCCGAGATCGCCCTTACGGTTTCGATATCGTGGGTGATGAACATGTAGGCGATGCCGAGATTGCGTTGCAGCCGGTCGAGCAGCTTCAGGATGCCCTCGGCCACGAGTTGATCGAGCGCGCTGGTTACCTCGTCGCAGATGATGAGCTTGGGCTCGGCGGCGAGGGCGCGGGCGATGCCGATGCGCTGCTTCTGCCCGCCCGACAACTCGGAGGGCCGGCGGTCGATATACTTGTCGGGGTCGAGCTCGATCATCTCGAGCAGCTCGCGCACGCGGGCCTCGAGCTTCTGGCCGCGCAGCCCGAGATAAAGCGCTGCCGGGCGGCCGATGAGCTCGCGGATGCGCTGGCGCGGGTTCAGCGCGGTATCGGCCATCTGGTAGATCATCTGGACATTGCGCAGCTGGTCGATGGTGCGGGCGCGGTAGGCGGGGGGCATCTCTTGCCCGTTGATCCGCACCGTGCCTGTGCGCGGCGGAAGCAGCCCGGTGATGACCCGCGCAAGGGTCGATTTGCCCGAGCCGCTCTCGCCCACCACCGATAGCGTGCGCCCCGGCGGCAGGCTTATCGAGACGTCGCGCAGCACGACCGTGGGGCCATAGGCGGCGGTGACGTTCTCCACCTCGAGCGCGGGCTTTCGGCTTCCCGGCACTGGCGGTGGCGTGCCACGCGAGAGCGAGCGCACCGCCCAGAGCGATTTGGTATAGTCTTCTTGCGGAGCCTCGAGCATCTGCCGCGCGGGGGCTTCCTCGACCTCGCGGCCCTTGAGCAGCACCTTGATGCGGTCGGCCATCTGGGCCACGACCGCGAGATCATGGGTGATGTAGATCGCCGCCGTGCCGAATTGCTGCACGATGTCGCGGATCGCCGACAGCACCTCGATCTGCGTGGTCACGTCGAGCGCGGTGGTGGGCTCGTCGAAGATGATGAGATCGGGCCGGCAGGACATGGCCATCGCGGTCATCGCGCGCTGAAGCTGGCCGCCCGACACCTCGTGCGGATAGCGGAAGCCGATCGTCTCCGGGTCGGGCAGCTGGATACGGCGGTAGAGGTCGATGGCGTCGCGCTCGGCCTCGGCCCGGCGCATGACATGATGCAGCACGGGGCCTTCGCAATACTGGTCGAGCAGCTTCTTCGACGGGTTGAAGGAGGCCGCGGCCGATTGCGCCACATAGGCGATGCGCCGCCCGCGCAACTTGCGCAGGTTCTCGCGAGAGGATTTCCGCAGATCCTGCCCGTCGAACAGGATTTCGCCGTCGCTGATCCGGCAGCCATCGCGAACATAGCCCATCGCCGCGAGCCCGACGGTGGATTTGCCCGCGCCGGATTCGCCGATGAGCCCCAGAACCTCGCCGCGGTGCAGATCGAGATTGATGCCCTTGACGATCTCCGACCAGCCGGTTTCAGACCGGCCTTCGATGCCGAGATTGCGGATGCTGAGGAGGAGGTCGCTATCGGCCATGCTCAATCCTTCAATCCGCTGGAGCGATGCAGCATCCAGTCGACGATGAAATTGACGCTCACCGTAAGCACGCCGATGGCCGCCGCCGGCAGAAGGGGCGTGATATCGCCGAAGCTGATGAGCGCCGCGTTCTCGCGCACCATCGAGCCCCAGTCGGCGGTTGGGGGCTGGATGCCGAGGCCTAGGAAGGAGAGGGCCGAGATGGCGAGGAAGACGAAGCAGAAGCGCAGGCCGAACTCGGCCAGCAGGGGCGCGGTGGCGTTGGGCAGGATCTCGCGGAAGATGAGGCGCGGCAGCTTCTCGCCACGCAGGCGCGCGGCCTCGATGTAATCCATCACCACGATGTCCATTGCCACCGAGCGGGTGAGGCGGAAGACGCGGGTGGAATCGATCAGCGCGATGATCAGCACCATGTTGACGATGGAGGTGCCGAAGATCGTGAGCAGCAGCAGCTTGAAGATGAGCGAGGGAATGGCCATCAGCACATCGACGAGGCGGCTGAGTAGCTGGTCGGCGATGCCGCCCATGGCCGCCGCGAGAAGCCCGGCGATGCCGCCCACGATGAAGGCGAGAAACGTCGTCACGAAGGCCACGCCAATGGTGTTGCGCGCGCCGTAGATGAGGCGGGTGAACATGTCGCGCCCCACTGTGTCAGTGCCGAGCAGAAACTCCTCGCCCCAGGGCTCGTAGGCGCCGCCCACGATCTCGCTTTCGCCGAAGGGGGCGATGAGGGGCGCGAAGAAGGCCACGAGGATATAGAGCGTCACCATCACCATTCCGAAGATGGCGGAGGGCGGGGCGGTGCGCAGGACAGCTAAGCGTTCCATGAAAGCCTCATCTCTTCCGTCGCAGGCGCGGGTTCACGAGGGTGGAGAGCACGTCGGCCGTGAGGTTGAGCAGCACGTAGACGGCGGCGAAGAGCAGGCTCACCGATTGCACCACCGTCACGTCGCGCTTCGACACGCTGTCGACCATCAGCTGCCCGAGGCCGGGATAGACGAAGACAACCTCCACCACCACGACGCCGGTGATGAGATAAGCGAGGTTGATGGCGATCACGTTGATGATGGGCGAGAGCGCGTTGGGCAGCGCGTGCTGGAAGATCACGCGCCAGGCGGGGATGCCCTTGAGATAGGCCATCTCGATGTAAGGTGAGGCCAGCAGGTTGACGATGGCTGCGCGGGTCATCCGCATCATGTGCGCGGTGATGACGAGGGTGAGGGTCATCGCCGGGAGGAAGGTGGCGTGCAGCCGGTCGATGAAGGGCATGCCCGGATCGATGCGTGACAGCGAGGGGAAGAGGCCGCTCTGCGCCAGCACGAGGATCAGCACATAGGCGAGGAAGAACTCGGGAAAGGAGACCGCGCTCAGCGCCGAGACGTTGATCATGCGGTCGAAGATCGAGTTGCGGAAGAGCGCCGCGATCATGCCCAGCGTCACCGCGAGGGGGATTGCGATGGCCGCCGCGAAGAGCGCGAGAAACACCGTGTTGCCAAGCCGGTTGGCGATGATCTCGGAGATTTCCTTGCCATTGGCGAGCGAGCGGCCGAGATCGCCCTGGAGGATGTCGAAGAGCCATGCGAAATAACGCTGGACGGCCGGTTGCTCGAGGCCGAGCTCCTCGCGGAAGGCGGCCAGCGTTTCGGGTGTTGCGGCCTGCCCCAGAATGGCAGAGGCGATATCGCCCGGAAGAAGCTCGATGGAGCCGAAGATGATGACAGAGACAAGGAAAAGCGTAAGGATGCCCAAGGCAATCCGCTTGCCTATCAAGGCCCAAAGGCTCGACATGCGCTTGCCTCCCCTCGCTCACATGGTTTTCGTGGTGTAGCACCCGGCGGGCGCTGCGATCTACAAAAAAGTGAAAAATTAATTAAAAAAATTCACTCACGCGAAGATGATGACCGAGCGTGCCTGCGTGCCGCTGCGCAGGTCGGTCATGCCGGCATTGATCTCCTCGAGGGCGATGTGGCGTGCGAGCAGATGATCGAGCTTGAGCCGGCCATCGAGGTAGAAATCCACGTAGCGCGGCATGTCGGCGATGAAGCGGTTCGAGCCCATGCGCGAGCCGACAAGCCGCTTGTCGCCCAGAAGATCGTTGGCGGTGATCGAGATCTTCGCCTCCTTCGAGACCATGCCAATGACCACGGCGGTGCCTGAACGCCCGGTCATCTCGAAGGCCTGCTCGATCGTCTCGACGCGTCCGATCGCCTCGATGGCGTAATCGACGCCGCCCCGCGTCATCTCGCGCACGGCCTCCACCGGGTTCGTGTTTCGTGCGTTCACCACATCCGTGGCGCCGACGCGGCGCGCAAGCTCCAGCTTCTCGGGCACCACGTCGATGGCGATGATCCGCCCGGCGCCAGCCAGATGCGCGCCGTTGATCGCGGAAAGGCCGATGCCGCCGCAGCCGATCACCGCCACGGTGGAACCGACCTCGATCCGCGCAGTGTGGATGACCGAGCCCACGCCGGTGACCACGGCGCAGCCGATCAGCGCGGCCTTGTCGAGGGGCATCGCCGGGTCGATCCGCACGAGGGCGTGTTCGTGCACCAGCATCATCTCGGCGAAGGCGGAGAGGTGGTAGAACTGGTGGATCGTTTCGGTGCCCTTCAAAAGCCTCGGTGGCGCGCCTTCCGGGCGGATCATCTCGCCGCTCTCGCAGGCATAGGGCCGGCCGGAGACGCAATGGCCGCAATGGCCGCAGAAGACCGAGAGGCAGGAGATCACGTGATCGCCCTTCTTGAACCGCGTCACTTCCGAGCCGACCGCCTCGACCACGCCGGCGGCCTCATGGCCGAGGATGGTGGGGCGGGGGCTGGCGTAATGCCCGTCGATCTGGTGGAGGTCGGAATGGCACAGGCCGGCGGCGGCGGTGCGCACCAGCACCTCGCGCGGGCCCGGGGTGCCGATGGACACCTCCTCGATCTCCATTTCGATGCCCGGCTCGCGGAATACGGCTGCCTTCATGCCCAGGGGTCTCCGTTGCTTTCGATCTGCTTCAATACGTCTTCGGTGTCGCCGCCATGGAGCGCGGCCGCGCGGCGCAGCTTCGGGCCGCCATGCTCGAAGGCGAAGCCGGCTACGGGAACGTCCACCGTCATGTCTTCGAGATGCGGGGCGTGGGGCAGCGGCGCGAAGACCTTCTGACCGGAGGCGCGCGCCATGGCGATGGCCTCGGGCACGGTGTTGACGCGCGCCGCCGGTACGCCGGCCTCCTGCAGCGCCTGCGCCCACCCGGCGGCAGGGCGGCTCGGGAGGATGCGCTCGAGGATCGCACGCTGCACCACCTTGCGCTGGGGCAGTTCCTCCACCTTCAATTCCTCGACGATCCGGGCCTCGTCTTCTTCGCCGAGGAACCGGAAGAGCCGCGCGCTTTCCTTCGGCGAATAGGCCCCGATCATCAGATGACCTTCCGCCGTTTCGTAGCATCCGTAGGCCGCGTTGGGGCCGTCATTGCCGTTGCGGGGCGTGAAGGGGTCTCCGTCGAGCTCGCGGGCGGCGATGTTGCTCATCAGCGTCATGGCCACGTTGAGCATCGAAACGTCGATCCGCTGTCCACGCCCGGTGCGCTCGCGTTGCAGCAGCGCGGCGGAAATGGCGAAGGCGGCGGCATAGCCCGTGGCATAGTCGAGCAGGGGCGCGCCGATCATCACGGGGCGGGTTTCCGGCGTGCCGTTGAGGCCCATGAGCCCGGAAGCAGCCTGGATCACGTTGTCATAGGCGCCATGCCCGGCGCCGGGGCCCTTCTGCCCGAAGCCCGTCATGGAGCAGTAGACGACCTTGGGATTGACCGCAGAAACCTTGTCGTAGCCGAGCCCCGCGCGGGCCATGACGCCGGCGCGGTGGTTCTCGACGATCACATCCGCCTGCCGGGCCAACGCGAAGGCCGCGCGCCGCCCCTCGGCTTTCTTGAGGTCGAGCGACACGGATTTCTTGTTGGCGTTCTGGGCGAGAAAACTGGTGCCGAGGCCGCGCGCGCGCAGCTCGGCGCGCCCGCCGGTCGGGCGCACCATGTCGCCATCGGGGTCTTCGATGCGGATGACCTCGGCCCCCAGAACGGCGAGTTGATAGGTTGCGTAGGGCCCCGCAAGAACATGCGTCAGGTCCAGAACCTTGAGGTTTTCAAAGGGTGTCATGCTTGTCCTGGCTGGCTTGGGCAGGGCCAATTGCGGGTTGGTTGCAAGCCGTGCGGATATGGCTTTTCACCAAAGTGAAAAAATAATAACATAATTTCAAGATGCTTTTTGCGAGGGATGGAGTTTTTGACATTCCGAGTTAATTCTAGTCAAAACGTGTGGTGCAGATGACTGTTAAGGCGAAGGCTATGGGCAAGACCGAACCAAAGATGATCCGTCCGTCGAACTTGCGCGGCGCAATCGAGGTTGAAGAAGAGGTCTTGCGCGTCAACGATGTGCTCGATGTAGACAAGGGCGTTGGCGATGAAATCCGCAATCTGCGCAAGGCGCGGGATACGACGCTGACCGAGCTCAGCGCGCTGACAGGGCTCTCGCAGGGCTATCTCAGCCAGGTCGAGCGCGGCATCTCCAGCCCGTCGATCAAGGCGCTGCATTCCATCAGCCGGGCGCTCGGCGTGAATATCAGCTGGTTCTTCCGGGCCGTCGATGAGGGCGAGGAGAACCTCAAGGATTTCGTCGTGCGGGCCGACAAGCGGCGGCGCCTGCATTTTTCGAGCGGCATCACGGATGAGCTGCTGTCGCCCAATCTCGGGCGCGAGATCGAGCTTCTGCGCTGCATCTTCAAGCCCGGCTCGGAGAGTGGATCCGAAACCTATACCCACCGTGGCGAGGAGGCGGGCGTGGTCATTTCCGGGGTGCTGCATCTCTGGCTCGACGGGGAGCATATCGTGCTGAACGAGGGTGACAGTTTCGCGTTCTCCAGCGGTCTTCCGCACCGCTATTCAAACCCCACCGACGACACCACGGTGGTGATCTGGGCGATTACGCCGCCCTCTTACTGAGCCTCGGCAGCGCACCCGGCCACACCTGAAATTCTGTTCTGATCCGGCAGCTTGCGTGGCAGCGTGGGCTGCTTCGTAGCGTTCTGCACCCAAATTGTGCATGCCCATGCGAGGCATATCCCGATTTATGCTCAGTAAATTTCTCAATCGAGAAAAGTAATTGACTCGAGTCAAACAAAAGTGAAGATTTAGAATCAAATATTCACTCAGGGAGAGCATGATGTGGCGTGTAGGAATTGATGTCGGCGGAACCTTCACGGATTTCTTCGCATGGAACGAAGAAGACGGAACTTACAAGACGGCCAAGGTGCTGACGACCAAGGATGACCGCTCGCGCGGTGTTCTGGACTCGATCGAGACGGCGGGGATCCCGTTCGATCAGATCTCCTTTCTGATGCATGGCACCACCACGGCCACCAACTCCCTGATCGAGCGCGACTACCCGGATGCGGCCTTCATCACCACCGAGGGCTTCCGCGACACGATCGAGATCGGGCGGCAGCACCGGCAGGCGCTCTATGACCCCTACCAGACGAAACCCGAGCCGCTGATCCGGCGCCGTAACCGTTATGTCGTGAACGAGCGGATGTCGGCGAAGGGCGTTGTGCGGCGCCCGCTCGATGAGGAGGCGGCTCGCGAGATTGCCCGCGAGATCGCGCGGAAGGGGTTCAAGTCGGTCGGTATCGGCTTCATCAACTCCTATGCCAACGCCGATCACGAGCGTCAGATGCGCGACATCGTCAAGGCCGAGGCACCGGATGCGCATGTTGTGATCTCGGCCGAGACGCGGCCCGTTTTCCGTGAGCATGGGCGTTTCACCACCACGGCGATCCGGGCCTGCCTGATGCCGATCATGACCAACTATTTCGACCGTCTCTCGGACGTGCTGGCCCAGTCTGGCTTCAAGGGAACCCTGCTGATTCTCAAGAGCAACGGCGGTGTCATGGGGGCCGAAAACGCCAAGCTGCGGCCCGAAGAACTGATCGAATCCGGGCCTGCGGGCGGGGTGGCCTATGCCTCCTATCTGACCAAGACCGGCGGGTTCGAGAACATCATCCACACCGACGTGGGCGGCACCAGCTTCGACGTGTCGATCGTGGAGGGCGGCAACGGCCTGATCACGCGCGACTACGAACTGGAATGGGAGGTGCCTGTTTCGGTGCCGATGCTCGACATTCACAGCGTGGGTGCCGGTGGCGGCTCCATCGGCTGGGTGGACGAGGGTGGCTCGCTGCGCGTGGGCCCGCAATCGGCAGGCTCCACGCCCGGGCCGGCCTGCTACGGCCGGGGCGGCACGGAGCCGACCATCACCGATGCCAACCTGGTGCTCGGGCGGCTCAACCCCTCGCTCAGCGACAAGTTCGAGCTCGACAAGAAGGCCGCGGAAGACGCCATCGACCGGCTTGCCGAGAAGATCGGCCTGTCGCGGCTCGAGACGGCGGATGGCATGATCAAGATTTCCTGCGAGACGATGGCGCAGGCGGTGAAGGGCGTCGTGGTCGCCCGGGCACGCGACCCGCGCGATTTCGTGCTGGCCAGTTTCGGCGGGGCAGGGCCCATGCATGCCTGTTTCGTGGCGCAGGCCATGAGCATTCCCCGCGTGGTGATCCCGGGGCAGGCCGGGGTGGCTTCGGCCTTCGGCGCCACCGCGATGGACATTCGCCACGATATCGAGGCCTTCCATTACGCGCCGCTCGAAACGGTCAATGTCGATGATCTCAACCGCATCTATGACGGGCTCGAAGAAGAGGCCAAGAAGCGCCTCGAGGCCGACGGGATCGACGTGGGGGCGATGAAGCTCAGCCGTGCGGCGCAGATGCGATACGTTGGGCAGACCTACGAGGTGGAGACCGACATCACCTTGGGCAAGCTCACCGATGGCCATATCCCCGAGATCGCCACGAGCTTTCATGCCTCGCACCGCAAGGAATACGGCGTGGCCAACGAAAGCTTCCCGATCGCTTTCGTCGCGCTCAGCGTTACCGCAACGGGCGCCATGAAGGAGCCGCCGGTTTACGATTTCAGCGGCCAAAAGAAGGCGGAGAGCCACAGTTCCCGTTCCGTCTATTTCGACGGGGATTGGCACGAGGCAGATCTTTACGATGGCACCGCGCTCACGCCCGGAACCAAGATCGCCGGACCTTCGGTCGTCGAGTATCTCGACTCGATTGCGGTGATCCCGCCCGATTGCCGGGCCGAAATGGACAAGAGCGGCAACCTCGTCGTCGAGATCGCGAGCTAAGGAGAGAGACAATGGCTAAAGCAGCAACCGACACCAAGGGCCGTTTCGGCGATGTCGACGCGGTGACCTTCGAAGTGCTTCGCAACACTTTCGAATATGCCTGCAACCGGATGACCACCATCATGCAGCGCACCTCGTTTTCACCCATTCTGGCCGATATTCTCGATTTCTCGAACGCGGTCTACGACCCCGATCTGCGGCTTCTGGCGCAGGCGGCCAACTGCCCGGTGCACCTTGCCGCGATGCAATACAGCGCCGACGCGGTGGCCAAGAAATATCCCATCGAGACGATGAAGCCGGGTGACATCTTCGCGCTGAACGACCCCTACCAGGGCGGCACGCACACCAATGACATCACCTTCATCATGCCGATCTACTCGGGAAAGGAGCTTCTGGGTTTCGCGGTGAGCCGCGGGCACTGGATGGACCTCGGCGGCGGGGCCGCGGGGGGCATGTCGTTCTCGACCCACGTGGCTGCGGAAGGCCTGCGTATCCCGCCGATCAAGCTCTACGAGAATTACGAGATCAACCAGGATTTCCTGGCGATCATCATGAACAACACGCGGACGCCGCACTTCATCGAGGGTGACCTGCAGGCGCATCTGGGCGCGCTCAAGGCCGCCGAGCAGGAGCTTCAACGCGCCGCTGCCCGCTACGGGATCGACACGGTGAAATCGGCGATGAAGGAATTGATCGGCTATACCGAGCGCATCATCCGCAAGAGCATCGAGGAAATCCCCGACGGTGTTTATACGGCAGAGGATTTCGCCGATACCGACGGGTTCTCGCCCGATCCGGTGAAGGTGAAGGTGACGCTCACGGTGAAGGGCTCCGACATCCTCGTCGATTTCACGGGCTCCGACCCCACCTGCAAGGGCTCGATCAACTCACCCTATGCCAATACCGCATCCGCCGCGTTCTATTCGCTGCAGTTCTTCCTCGCTCCGCACGCGCCGTCGAACGCGGGGATGTTCGAACCGATCCAGCTGAACATTCCCGAGGGGACGTGGCTTAACCCGCAATGGCCGGCGCCGGTGATCGGCTGCACGACGCTGACCTCCTCCAAGATCACCTCGGCGATCTGGCAGGCGCTGGCACAGGCCATTCCCGACCGGGTGACAGGCTCGACCTGCGCCGAGGCCAACTGGTTCGTGTCCTCCACCAAGGACAAGGACGGCCGGGCGGATGTGTTCTCCGACCTGCCGGCGGGCGGTTGGGGCGGCACGCCCTACAATGACGGCATGAGCGTCACGATGGACCCGCTCGGGAACTGCATGAACATGATGGCGGAAACCGCCGAGCTGCTCTTCCCGATCGAATACGAGGCCTACGAGTTGCGGGAAGACTCGGCCGGCGCCGGGCAAAACCGCGGCGGGCTCGGCGCGATCTTCAAGGTGCGTTTCCTCTGCGAGGGAGAGATGAACATGGAGACCTCGCGCACGAGGGAAGGCACGCCGGGCGTGAACGGCGGCCTGCGCAGTGCGGTTCAGCGCTCCACCCATGTCTACCCGGATGGCAAGGAGATCGTGATCGGCGGCCTGACCGACAATGGCGACTGGCGCAGCCCGCTGCTCTCCGGGCACCATTTCGACCATGACGAGATGTTCAAGTTCGAAAGCACCGGAGGCGGCGGCTGGGGAGACCCCAAGCAGCGCCCGCTGCAGAAGGTGCTCGACGACGTGATCGACGGCTACGTTTCGGTGAAGATGGCGCGCGAGGATTACGGCGTGGCGATCGACCCGGGATCCATGACGATAGACGAGACGGAAACCGCCCGCCTCCGTGGCAGCTGACGGTTCCCGCCCACCGGCGCCCCGCCGATTTACGGGGCGCCGCTACCGACCCTGACCCAAGACCAAGAACGCGGGCTCTCGACCGCGCACAGGGAATTTTTGTCCAAAGGGAGACAACCATGACAAAAACAAGTGACACTTCAATACCTTCCCGCCGCGCCTTCCTGCGTGGCTCTGCCGGCGCGGCTTTCGGAGCCGGCATGCTTTCCTCGATCAACCAGGCCAGTGCGCAAAGCTCGGGCACCATCCCGATCGGGCAGATGGCCTCGCTGACCGGTCCGCTTGCCGTGGACGGGATCGAGCACAAGAACGGGCTGGAGATGGCCTGCGAGGAGATCAACGCCGCGGGCGGCATCCTCGGCCAGATGCTCGAGCCGGTGACGCTCGACAGCAGGGGCCAGACAGCGGAAGAGGTGAGTTCGGCCGCGCGCCTGCTGATCGACCGCTACGAGGTGCACGCCATCATCAACGGCTACAACGTGGGCGCCAACCAGGCCGAGTACGACCCGATCGCGGATGCGGGCATCATCTACATCCACTACAACACCTCGATCGGCCATCACGAGGCCTTCATGGCCGACCCGGAGCGCTATACCGGCATCTTCATGGCTGACCCGGCCGAATACTATTACGGCGTGGGCCTGCCGGTGATGCTCGACCGGCTGCGCTCCCAAGGCACGTGGAAGCCGGAGAACAACAAGATCGCTCTGGTCACGGGCTCGCTGCCCTATTCCACCGTTATCTCGAACGCGATCCGTGAAACCGCGCCGCAATACGGCTTCGAGATCGCCTTCGAGGAGGTGGTGCCGGTGCCGACGACCGAATGGGGCGCGGTGCTCAACAAGGTGCGGGCCGAGAACCCGGCGGTGATTGCCAACACCCACTTCTACCCCGCCGACCTCGCGCAGTTCCAGGTGCAGTTCGCGGAGAACCCCAGCAACAGCCTCGTCTACATGCAATATGGCCCGCTGCTGAAGGCCTTCTCAGATATCGCGGGCGATGCGGCGAAGGGCGTGATGTCTTCCTCGGTGATCGGCATCCTGCCCGACGAGATCGGCAATGCGTTCCGCGAGGCCTACTGGGCACGCAACGGGGAGTCGGCGGAAGCGGACCCTGGCGCCTCGACCTATTCGGAGATGTATCACTACGCCATCGCGGCGGCACTTGCGGGCGGCACCGGCGAGCCGGGGAATTACGAGCAGAACCGCAAGATCGCCGACAACCTGCGGCGCTTCGTGTTCCGCGCGCCTTTCGGCACGCTGCGCTACGCGCCGGAATACAACGCGGCGTTGCCCTATCCGACGGTCTCGCCGGATGCCTCGCTGGCGATGCCCCACCTGCTCTACCAGATCAAGGACCCCACAGCGGCGGTGCCGAAGAAGCTGATCTTCCCCGAGCCCTACAACGAAGCCGAGTTCGAAGTTCCTCCCTGGTTCTCGTAACCCGACTTGCCCGGGGCGTGCCTGCGCCCCGGGCCCTTTTCCCTTCTCAAAACAGCGAGGCCTGCCGATGGAGCTCATTTCCGGGATCATCACCAGCACCATCACGCTCGGCGCGATTTACGCCGCAAGCTCGGTGTCGCTGGCGCTTCTGTGGGGCAGCATCGGGATGCTGAACCTCGCGCATGGCGCCTTCATCGTGCTGGGCGCCTACGGGTCGGTGGCGGTGGCGACCGCGCTGGGCCTGCCCTGGCCGCTGGGCCTCGTGGGCGGGATGCTGGGCGGCGGGCTCGGCGGGCTGCTCGTTTATCTCACCATGGTGCGCTGGACCTTCGGCAAGCCCAATTTCGACCTGCGCGTGATCATCCTGACGATGGCCTTCAGCACCATCGCGGTCGACCTCATCAACAACCTGATCGGCTCGCGTATCCTGCGACAGCCTTTCCGCGTCGATGGTCATCTCGACCTCGGCATACTTTCCATCGGATACCAGACGCTGCTCGTGATCTTCTGTTGCGCGGGCATGGTGCTCGCCTTGCAACTCATCGTGCACAAGACGAGCCTCGGGCGCCTCATCCGCG
>JAVKDQ010000146.1:0-2177 GCA_040222155.1 Roseovarius sp. | reverse complement strand
GCCCTCCGCCACCCGCCCCGCGCGGCCCGCGCGTTGCGTCGCCTCGGCGCGTGTCACCGGCTCCGTCACCAGCCGCGACATGCCCGAGCCCGCATCGAACCTCGCCCGCCGCGCCTTGCCGCCATCAACGACCACCCGGATATCCTCGATGGTGAGCGAGGTCTCGGTGATGGAGGTGGCGAGCACCACCTTGCGGCCCGTCGCAAGCGGCGCCACCGCCGCGCGCTGGGCGGCAAAGGGCAGGGCGCCATAGAGGGGGCGAATCTGGCAGCCCCCCGGCAGCCTGCCCGAAAGCAGCCCCTCCACCCGGCGGATCTCGCCCTCGCCGGGCAGGAAGACGAGCACGCCGCCCTCCGTTGCCTCCACCGCCTCCACCAGCAGATCGGCCAGCGCCGCCTCGAAGCGCACCCCCTTGCGCAAGGGTTTGGCCAGATGTCGGATCTCGACCGGAAAGCTCCGCCCCTCCGAGGTGACGAGCGGCGCCTCCATGAGCTGCGCCACAGGCTCGGCATCGAGCGTGGCCGACATCGCCAGCAGCAGCAGGTCCTCGCGCAGCGCGCCCGCGATCTCGAGGCAGAGCGCCAGCCCCAGATCGGCATTGAGCGAGCGTTCGTGGAACTCGTCGAAGATCACCGCGCCCACGCCCTCGAGCCCCGGATCCGACTGGATCATGCGGGTCAGGATGCCCTCCGTAACCACCTCGATCCGCGTGGCCTTCGACACCACCGCCTCGCCCCGGATACGGTAGCCCACCGTCTGGCCCGCCCGCTCGCCCAGCGTCTCGGCCATGCGCTCGGCGGCGGCGCGCGCGGCCAGCCGGCGTGGCTCGAGCATCAGGATGCGGCCCCCGGTGAGCCCCGCCTCGAGCATCGCGAGCGGCACCCGCGTCGTCTTGCCCGCGCCGGGAGGCGCCTGCAGCACGGCGCGGCCCTGCGCGGCGAGCGCATCCAGAAGGCCGGGCAGGGCGGCATCTATCGGCAGGGCGTCCATTCTCATGCCGCGTCTTATGGGCCATGCCCGCGCGTCATGCCAGAGGGCGGGGCCAGACCGCGCCACAAGGGCCATGAGTATTTCCGCCAAGAAGAAGCATGGCGCGTCTCCCGGCTTCTTCTTGGGGTCAAATACTCATGCGCCGCGCGTGCCACCGTGCAGAAGGTTTGCTTATCGGCGATCCATCACCGCCATGCCGTATTTCGTCTCCACCCGCACGCGGGCCGCGCGCATCTCGCCGCCCACGGGTTCGTATTCCACCGAGACGGGAACGTTGCGGTTCTCGCGGTCGTTGCCATAGCCTTCGAGACGCTTGTAGAAGCCGTGGCATGTCACCCGTTCGCCCTCGGGCGCGGGCCGTGTCAGGGCGAGGCGGGCGAGGCGGTGGCCGTCGAACACATCGGCGCTGAAGCGGCAGACCTCCGCGCGCGGCTGGTCGCGCAGCGCGGCATAGAGCACGGTGAGCGGGTCGATCGCGGCGCCGAGGCTCGCGGGGTTGGCGGGCGGCGCGTCGCTGCCCGGGTCGCCCTCCATCAGCCGCGGCGTGCCGGGGGCGAATCGCACCTTCACGTTGGAGACGCGGCTGCCATCGTGGATTTCCTCCGAATAGGCCTGCGGGCGCAGCGCATCCCCCGCCACGCGGCCCTGCACGCTCACATCGGCGCTCAGGCTCTTGAGCGCCCCCACGATCCCGGCGGTGGAGAAGCGCGAGCGCGCGGCGTAATAGCCGTTCTTCTCCGTGGCGGCGATGGTCATCACGCCCACCCGCGCACCGAGCAGGCGCACGTCGTAGCGCATCGTCGTCTGTTCCTCCGCTTCGACCGGCAGGGCCAGAAGCGCGATCAGGGCAGTCAGAGCCAGACGCATCCGCGTCACCTCGCAGCTTGGGCAGGCTGGACATCGCCCCGCCCGCCGGGGCATAGGGGCCGGAAGACCCGGAGGGAGCAAACCGGCGCCATGACACCCGATATAGCACAGCTTCGCGACAAAATAATCAAGGGCGACCGGCGGGCGCTCGCCCGCGCCATCACGCTGGTGGAGAGCGGGCGGGCCGATCATCGCGCCGAGGCGGCAGCGCTCGTGGAGGCTCTGAAAGGGCAGGGCGAGGCGATCCGCATCGGGCTCTCGGGCACGCCCGGCGTGGGCAAATCCACCTTCATCGAGAGCTTCGGCACGATGCTCACCGG
>JAVKDQ010000145.1:0-6638 GCA_040222155.1 Roseovarius sp. | reverse complement strand
GGTCTCCTTTGTTCAAAACCGTAACAGTTAGCGCTAACATTTTCAACCGACTCGTGGGCCGGATCAGGGGTGCCGCGCGGTTCAGCCGGCGGCTTGCAGAACCTCTTCGAGCACCTCTGCCGAGAGCGGCACGGGGTTGGCGGCCATCGAGCTCGAGCCCTGCGCGGCATGGGCGATGTCTGCAAGGCGTTCCGCGCCCACGCCCATGGCGGAGAGCCTGGGCAGGCCCTGATCCGCCGCCCAGCCCGCGAGGTCGGCGGTGCCGAGCGCTGAGGTGATCCAGGCCTCTATCTCGTCGAACCGGGCTGCGCGCGTGCCGCCGCAGGCGGCGCGGTTGGCCCGCAGCACATGCGGCAGAAGCGCGCCGCAGACGGCCCCGTGCGGTGCGGTGGGCACCTGCCCGCCGATCACGCCCGCAAGCCCGTGCACCGCGCCGAGCCCGGCATTGGCGAGCGCCAGCCCGCCGCAGAGGCTGGTGAAGGCCATCGCGTCGCGCGCCTCGGCGTCCTCGCGCTCCATCAGGCGGGCGAGGGCGGCGAGGCCCTTGGGGATGGCGCTCTGGCAGAGCGCATCGGTGAGCGGGTTGGCGCGGGAGGAGAGGTAGGGCTCGATCACCTGCGTGATGGCGTCGAGCCCGGAGCCGAGGGTTGTGGCGCGGGGGGTGGCATCGGTGAGCGCGGGGTCGACCAGCGCGATGTCGGGGATAATCCGCGCATCGCGGAGCGAGACCTTGCGGCCCTGTTCGGGTACACCGATGACCGCGTTGCGGGTGACCTCGGCGCCGGTGCCGGCGGTGGTGGGGATGGCGAGGGAGGGGAGCGGCGCGGCCTCGAGCGGCAGGCCGCGGCCCACGACCTCGAGGTGGTCGAGCGGGTCGCCCGGCGCGGGCAGGAGGGCTGCCACGGCCTTGCCGAGATCCATCGCCGCGCCGCCGCCTATGGCCACGACGCAATCGGCGCCCGCCGCGCGGGCGGCTTCGAGCGCCGTGGAGAGCATGGCGAGGTCGGGCTCGCCGGGGCAGGGGTGGGCGGTAACGCTGAGGCCCTCGGCCTTCGCGCCCGCGAGAAAGGGCGCGACATGGCGCCCGGAGGCACCATGCACGAGGAAGACGCGGGTGCCGAGCCCCGCCGCCATCTCGGCGGCCTCGGCGAAGCGCCCGCGCCCGAAGGCGATGCGGCCCGCGGTGGCGAAGCCGAAACCCGGGGTCATACGCTCATGGTGGCGGCCACGGCGCGCTTCCAGCGGTCGTACTTGTCGGCGCGCAGGCTGGCATCCATGTGGGGCTCGAAGCGCCGCTCGAGCGCCCATTCGCGGGCGAAGCCCTGCTGATCGGGGTAGAGGCCCGCGTGCATGCCGGCGAGCCATGCGGCGCCCAATGCGGTGGTTTCGAGCACCTTGGGGCGGTCGACCGGGGCATCGAGGATGTCGGCGAGGAACTGCATGGCCCAGTCCGAGGCGCTCATGCCGCCATCGACGCGCAGCACCTCGCCCGCGCGGTCGGCCGACCAGTCGGCGGCCATGGCCTCGAGGAGATCGCGGGTCTGGAAGCCGACGCTTTCGAGCGCGGCGCGGGCGAACTCGGCGGGGCCGGAATTGCGCGAAAGCCCATAGATCGCGCCCCGGCAATCGGCCTTCCAGTAGGGCGCGCCGAGGCCGGTGAAGGCGGGCACGAGCACCACGTTCTGACCCGCGTCGGCGCGCTCCGCAAGGGGCTGGGTTTCGGAGGCCTCGCGGATGATCTTGAGCCCGTCACGCAGCCATTGCACCACGGCGCCGGCGATGAAGATGGAGCCTTCGAGCGCGTAGGTGGGCTTGCCATCCAGCTGGTAGGCGATGGTGGTGAGAAGGCGGTTTTGCGAGGCCACGGGCGCATCGCCGGTGTTCATCAGCGCGAAGCAGCCGGTGCCGTAGGTGGATTTCATCATGCCGGGCGCGAAGCAGGCCTGCCCGACGGTGGCGGCCTGCTGATCGCCCGCGACGCCGCGGATGGGGATTTCGCGGCCGAAGAGATCGGCGCGGGTGGTGCCGAAATCGGCGGCGCAGTCGCGCACCTCGGGGAGCATCGAAATGGGCACGTTGAGCAGGTCGCAGATCGTCTGGCTCCAGCGGCCCTTGCGGATGTCGTAGAGCAGCGTGCGCGCGGCATTGGTGGCGTCGGTGGCATGCACGGCGCCGCCGGTGAGCTTCCAGATGAGGAAGCTGTCGACCGTGCCGAAGAGCAGCGCGCCGCGTTCGGCCTTCGCGCGGGCGCCTTCGACGTTGTCGAGGATCCACGCGAGCTTGGTGCCGGAGAAATAGGGATCGAGCAGGAGGCCGGTGCGCTCGGTGATCATCGGCTCGTGACCGGCCTTGCGCAGGCGCTCGCAGGTTTCGGCGGTGCGCCTGTCTTGCCAGACGATGGCGCGATGGACGGGCTGGCCGGTTTCGCGATCCCACACCAGCGTGGTTTCGCGCTGGTTGGTGATGCCGATGGCGGCGATGTCGGCGGTGCGGATGCCCGCGCGCTCGATCACCTCGCGGCAGGTGCCGGCGGTGGTGGCCCAGAGATCTGCCGGGTCGTGCTCGACCCAGCCCGAGGCGGGGAAATGCTGCGTGAATTCCTCCTGCGCGGTGGCGGTGATGCGCATCTGCTGGTCGAAGAGGATCGCGCGGCTGGAGGTGGTGCCCTGATCTATGGCGAGAATATGGGTCATGGCGGGGCCGCCTGCGTGTTGACTGGCTTGAATGAGGGGGCGGGCGCGCCGCCCGGGAGGGGGTGCCGGGGCCCCGAAAGGCCCCGGCGCAAGGCAGGGTTTACTGCTGCCAGGACTTGATCAGCTCGTCATAGGAGACGGTCTGCGGCTCTTCTTCCTCGTTCTCGAGGGCCGCTTTGGGAGCGCCGGGCTGGCTGAGCCAGTATTCCGGGTCGCGCTCCTCGTTCATGACCGGGCCCAGATCGCCCTGAACGCCTGCGCGCTCAAGCCGCTCGAGCACGCGCTCCTGATCGGCGCAGAGGCTGTCGAGCGCTTCCTTGGGCGTCTTCGCCCCGGACATCGCATCGCCGATGTTCTGCCACCAGAGCTGCGCGAGCTTGGGATAGTCCGGCACGTTGGTGCCGGTGGGCGACCAGCGCACGCGCGCGGGCGAGCGGTAGAATTCCACGAGACCGCCCAGCTTGGGCGCGCGGTCGGTGAAGCTCTGGTCGTTGATGGTGGATTCGCGGATGAAGGTCAGGCCCACGTGGCTTTTCTTCACGTCCACCGTCTTGGAGGTGACGAACTGCGCGTAGAGCCATGCGGCCTTGGCGCGATCGACCGGGGTCGATTTCATCAGCGTCCAGGAGCCGGCATCCTGGTAGCCCACTTTCATGCCGTCTTCCCAGTAGGCGCCATGCGGCGAGGGAGCCATGCGCCACTTGGGCGTGCCATCCTCGTTGAGCACGGCCTCGGCGCCATCGCCCACCATCGCGGCGGTGAAGGCGGTGTACCAGAACATCTGCTGGGCGATCTGGCCCTGCGCGGGCACCGGGCCTGCCTCGGAGAAGGTCATGCCGGCGGCTGCGGGGGGCGAGTATTTCTCCAGCCATTCGATGGCCTTGGTCACGGCATAGACGGCGGCGGGCGAGTTGGTGGCGCCGCCGCGCGCGACGCAGGAGCCCACGGGCTGCGAGTTCTCGTTCACCCGGATGCCCCATTCATCGACCGGAAGGCCGTTGGGCTCGCCCACGTCTCCCATGCCGGCCATCGACATCCACGCATCGGTGTAGCGCCAGCCGAGGGAGGGGTCTTTCTTGCCGTAATCCATGTTGCCATAGATATCGCCCTCGATCCCCATGTGGCTGAGATCGCGCCCGGTGAAGAACTCGGCGATATCCTCGTAGGCCGACCACGTGACCGGCACGCCGAGATCGTAGCCATAGGCTTCCTTGAAGTCGGCCTTGTTCTTCTCGTCGTTGAACCAGTCGTAGCGGAACCAGTAGAGGTTGGCGAATTGCTGGTCGGGCAGCTGGTAGAGCTTGCCATCGGGCCCGGTGGTGAAGGAGGTGCCGATGAAATCGTCGATGTCGAGACCGGGATTGGTGACATCGGCGCCTTCGCCTGCCATCCAGTCTGTCAGGTTGCGGGCCTGCTGGTAGCGCCAGTGGGTGCCGATCAGGTCGCTGTCGTTGATGTAGCCGTCATAGATGTTCTGGCCCGACTGCATCTGCGTCTGCAGCTTTTCCACCACGTCGCCTTCGCCGATCAGGTCATGGGTGACCTGGATGCCGGTGATCGCGGTGAACGCGGGCGCCAGCACTTTCGACTCGTATTCATGGGTCGCGATGGTCTCGGAGACCACCTTGATCTCCATGCCGGCGAAGGGCTGGGCCGCGTCGACGAACCATTGCATCTCCGCTTCCTGTTCCTCGCGGGTGAGCGTGGAGAGGCCATCGATTTCGGAGTCGAGAAACTCCATCGCCTCTTCCATGCCCGCGAAGGCGCCGCCGCCGGTCAGGCAGAGCGCCGTCGCGAGGGCTGTGGTTGTTCGTAAGGTCAAGTTCATTTGGTTCCTCCCATTTTGTCGAACTTGGTTGATGGTCTGGCAGGGCGCGCATGGCCCTGCCGGTCTTTCCTCCTAGACCCAGCGGAAGACCGCCGCGGCATAGGCAAGGCAAACGAGAAGCGCGTAGGGCTGGTGGGTGCCGACGAGGCCCAGCCACGCGAGGTTGATGAAGGCCGAGCCGAGAAGCGTGATGAAGAGGCGGTCGCCCCGGGTTGTCTCGATCCTCAGGATGCCCCGGCGCGGGGTTTCGGGGTAGCGCACGGCGAGCACGGTGAAGGTGACGAGCAGGAGCGCGATGACGCCGAAGAAAAGCGCGGTCTCCCATGTCCATGCCATCCAGGTCATTTTTTGCCTCCCTTAGCTTCCCAGCGATTTCGTGAAGCCGCCAAGTAATCCGCCCAGCAAATCACCAACGTTCGAATAGCCAGCTCCGCTTTCGGCGGTCTTTCGAATTGCGGTTCCGAGGGTTAGTGACCCTTCAAAAGGCTGGGCCAATAGAGCAAAGCCTCGCGAAGTAAGAACACAGCCCTTCGCCATTCCGCCTTGCGTTTCATGCAGAGCTGTTTGGCGGACAATGCCTTCGTCTATGAGCCACTTCATTGCGTTCGCAAAAAGCACGTCTACTTGGTTGTCTTGAGTGTAACCGAGCACTTGTGCGCTCACATCGCTTTGACGCACACCGCGTTCCGCCAGAAAACTGACGATCTTTGCGACCATTTCTTCGCTTTCTGGAAGCGTATCGTATTCCATCACACCCTCCCCAGGGCGAAGCCCTTGGCGATGTAGTTGCGCACGAAGTAGATCACGAGCGCGCCGGGCACGATGGTGAGCACGCCGGCGGCTGCGAGCACGCCCCAGTCGAGCCCGGAGGCGCTCACGGTGCGGGTCATGGTGGCGGCGATGGGCTTGGCCTCGACGCTGGTGAGCGTGCGCGACAGGAGCAGCTCCACCCATGAGAACATGAAGCAGAAGAAGGCGGCCACGCCTATCCCTGACGCGATGAGCGGCATGAAGATCTTCACGAAGAAGCGCGGGAAGGAATAGCCGTCGATATAGGCGGTCTCGTCGATCTCCTTGGGCACGCCGCGCATGAAGCCTTCGAGGATCCAGACCGCGAGGGGCACGTTGAAGAGGCAATGCGCCAGCGCCACGGCGATATGCGTGTCGAAGAGCCCGACGGAGGAATAGAGCTGGAAGAAGGGCAGGGCGAAGACCGCCGGCGGCGCCATGCGGTTGGTGAGCAGCCAGAAGAAGAGGTGCTTGTCGCCCACGAACTGGTAGCGCGAGAAGGCATAGGCCGCGGGCAGCGCCACGGTGACGGAGATGACCGTGTTCATCACCACGTAGATGAGCGAATTCACGTAGCCCATGTACCACGAGGCATCGGTGAGGATGGTCACGTAATTCTCGAGCGTGATGTTCTGCGGCCAGAGCGAGAAGGTGCCGAGGATCTCGGCATTGGTCTTCAGGCTCATGTTGAGGAGCCAGTAGATCGGCAGCAGGAGGAAGACGAGATAGAGCGTCATCACCACCGCCGAGCCGTTCACGCGCAGGCCGGTGCGGGGCTTGGAGAGGGGTGCCGCGGTGTTTGCTGTTGCGTCGGCCATGCTCAGCGCCCTTCCTTGTCGAGGTTGGTCATCACCGTGTAGAACACCCAGCTGATCAGCAGGATCACGAGGAAATACATGATCGAGAAGGCCGCCGCGGGGCCGAGGTCGAACTGCCCCAGCGCCATCTTCACGAGGTCGATGGAGAGGAACGTGGTGGCATTGCCGGGGCCCCCGCCGGTGACGACGAAGGGCTCGGTGTAGATCTTGAAGCTGTCCATGAAGCGCAGGAGGATCGCGATGGTGAGCACGCCGCGCATCTTGGGCAGCTCGATATAGCGGAAGACCTTCCAGCGGCTCGCCTGGTCGATCTTGGCGGCCTGGTAATAGGCGTCGGGGATCGAAACCAGCCCGGCATAGGCCAAGAGCGCCACCAGCGATGTCCAGTGCCAGACATCCATGATGATCACCGTGGCCCAGGCATCGAAGATGTCCTGCGTGTAGTTGTAGTTGAACCCGAGCTGGTCGAGCGTATGGCCCAGCAACCCGATATCGACACGGCCGAAGATC
>JAVKDQ010000144.1:0-14544 GCA_040222155.1 Roseovarius sp. | reverse complement strand
GCTCCTCCGCCCTCACCGGGGCCGGGTCGGGGCGCGGCTCGAGGAAGTTCTCGAAATCCGCCGCCGACCAGGCGAGGTTTTCGCCCGCGCCGTTCATGCGCAGCATGTCGTCGCCCGCGCCGGGTTCTGTCATGCCGATCCAGCGTTCGTAATCGCTGAGCTCCTGCCCCGCCTTCTGCGCGAAGAGATTGTAGGCGATGCGCAGCGTCAGCTGGCCTTCCGCATGCAGCTTCCGCACCACGTCGTAATCCTCGGGGTAGTTTTGCCCGCCCCCGCCCGCGTCGATCACGCTGGTCACGCCGAGGCGGTTAAGCTCGCGCATGAAGTGGCGGGTGGAGTTGATCTGGTCTTCCAGAGGCAGCTTTGGCCCCTGCGCCAGCGTCGAATAGAGGATGAGGGCGGAGGGCCGGGCGATGAGCATGCCCGTGGGGTTGCCCCTGGCATCGCGCTCGATCTCGCCGCCGGGCGGGTTGGGCGTGTCTTTCCCGATCCCGAGCGCCTTGAGCGCCGCGCGGTTCAGAAGCGCACGGGCATAGAGATGGAGGATGAAGACCGGTGTGTCGGGCGCGGCTTCGTTGATCTCGTCGAGCGTGGGCATCCGCCGCTCGGCGAACTGAAACTCCGACCAGCCGCCCACAACGCGCACCCATTGGGGGCTGGGCGTGTTTGCCGCCTGCCGGCGCAGCATCGCGAGCGCATCGGCCACCGAGGGCACGTTCTCCCAGCGCAGCTTCATGTTGTAGCTGAGCCCACCCCGGATCAGGTGGGTGTGGCTGTCGTTGAGCCCCGGGATCACGCGGCGGCCTTGCAGGTCGATCACCGTGGTCGCATCAGTCTTTCCAGCCATCACTTCCCTGTCGGAGCCGACAGCGGCGATCCGGCCATCCGATATCGCCAGCGCCGTGGCGTCGGGTGTCGCGGGGTCGAGCGTGGTGAGGCGCCCGTTCATCAGGATGAGGTCAGCCATGGTGCAGCGCCTTTCACTCCAAGGGGATCGGTGTAAGGGGAAGAAACGCGAAGGCCCTGGCCCCCGCGCCTTGAGGCATGGAAAGTTAGCCGGCCGCCACCGGCGCGAGCGTCTCTCCGGTATGCGCGCTGCGCTGCGGGGCCTTGTGCACCATGGTGAAGGCGTAATCGACACCCATGCCATAGGCGCCCGAATGCGCCTGCACGAGCCCGATCACGGCGTCATAAGTGTCTTTCCGGGCCCAGTCGCGCTGCCATTCGAGTAGCACCTGCTGCCATGTCACCGGCACCACGCCCGCCTGCACCATTCGGTCCATCGCGTATTTATGTGCGTCCTCGGAGGTGCCGCCCGACGCATCGGCGACCATGTAGATTTCATAATCGGTATCCGCCATGCAGCTCAGCGCAAAGGTGAGGTTGCAGACCTCTGTCCAGAGACCGGAGACGACGATCTTCTTGCGGCCTTCTGAGGCTCCTTTCGCCAAGGCATCGCGCACCTTCTGGTCATCCCACGAATTCATCGAGCTGCGTTCCAGAAGCGGTGCGTCGGGATGCACGTCGAGCAGCTTGGGATAGGTGTGGCCCGAGAAGCTCTCGGTCTCGACAGTGGTGATGATCGTGGGGATGTTGAAGATCTTTCCGGCCTTCGCCAGCGCCACGGTGTTGTTCTTCAGCGTCTGCCGGTCGATCGACTGCACGCCGAAGGCCATCTGCGGCTGGTGGTCGATGAAGATGAGCTGGCTGTTTTGAGGGGTCAGAACGTCGAGTTTCGACATCGGTTTTCTCCGTTGGGGTCACGTCTCTGGGTTGGAAGGCGGGTGTTTCGGGTCCTGTTCGGAGGCCTTCGACACCGAGAAGGATTTCAGATGCAGCGCGTTGGCAAGCACATCGCCATGGCCGCGCAGCCATTGCACGGCCGCCTCTCCGGCGAGCATGCCCAGGAGGCCCAGCAGTGCGATGATCGGCGGCGCGGGCGAGCGCACGGAGACGAGCCCGTAGAGCACGCCCACGCCGATGCCGACGCCCAGCGAGAGGAGATAGGGTGCCCAACTCATGCGGCCTGCTCCGCGGCGGGCGCGCTTAGCAGCTGTGCAAGAGCAACGGCCTCTTCCTGCAGCAACTCGTGGCCGCCATCGTGAATCGCGGTCGTCACCTGCGCGCCCTGCTCCTGCGCCCAGCCCACCAGCCGCTCGGTCATGGGCCAGGGGCAGATCGGGTCACGCCGGCCGGCGGTGACGAGCAGCTGCCTGCCCTTCAGCCCGGGCGCCGGGGACGGCTCCCACGGGATGAGCGGGTGCAGAAGGCCCACACGGTCGAAGAGCTCGGGCCGCGCCATCATCACCGAGGCGAGGATGTTGGCGCCGTTCGAATAGCCGAAGCCGTAGACCGGCCTGCCACCGAGCCGCGCCTTCCAGCCCTCGACGAAGGCGGCCATCTTGCCGGTTGCGCGGGCAAGATCGGTCATGTCGTAAACCCCCTCGCCCGTGCGCCGGAAGAACCGCGCGGCGCCTCTCTCGGAAACATCTCCCCGCGGTGAGACCACACCGGCGCGCGGCACCAGCTCTTGCGCAAGCCCGAAGAACTGGTGCTCGTCGCCGCCCGTGCCGTGAAAGGCGAAGACCAAAGGCGCATCGCCTGCGGGTTCCGTCGTCAGCGAGATGTAGTCATGCGTCGTCATGGCCGATTTCCTCACGCCAGTTCCGGCAGGCGCGCTTCGATCTGTTCGCGATAGGGCCGGTAGCGCTCCGGCAGTTTCAGCGCCTCGCCGAGATGGGCGGTATCCTCGTCGCGGTCGAAACCCGGCTCGTTGGTGGCGATCTCGAAGAGCACGCCGCCGGGGGTGCGGAAGTAGATCGCCCAGAAGTAATCGCGGTCGATCACCGGCGTGACCTGGTAGCCTGTGTCAAGCAGGGCCTTGCGCACCTCGGCCTGCGCCGCGCGATCCTCCACCGCGAAGGCGATGTGATGCACCGAGCCCGAGCCCTGCCGCGCGGGCGAGGCCTGCGGCACCTGCTCGAGGTCGATCGTGCGGGCCGCGTTGCCGCCCTCGATCCGATAGCGGGTTGTGGCGCCGTCTGTCTCGTCCTTCTCGTAGCCCATGAAGGTGAGAAGCTCGCCAGTGGCGGCCGCGTCGCGCAGCCTGAAGCGCGCGCCGTGGAAGCCGAGAATGCCCACATCCTCGCCGATCCCGTTACCCGCCCAAGGTGTGCGGCCCTCCGGTGCGCTTTCGACCAGCGCGAAGCTGTCGCCATCCGGGCCCTCGAAGGCCAGCCGCCGCTCTCCGAGGAAGCTCTCCGCCTTCAGCCCGGAGACCCCCTGCGCCGAGAGCCGCTCCTGCCAGAAGCCGAGCGCCCCCTGCGGCACCGCGAATTCGGTCACGCCCACCTCACCCGCGCCGCGCGCGCCCTTGGGCATCCGTCCGAAGGGGAAGTAGGTCATCACCGAGCCGGGCGTGCCCTGCTCGTCGCCGTAATAGAGGTGGTAGACCTCCGGCGCGTCGAAATTCACCGTCTTCTTGACACGCCGCAACCCTAGCGTCCGGGTGAAGAACGCGTTGTTTTCCATGGCATCTGCCGCCATCGACGTGATGTGGTGCAGTCCCTTGATGTGCTTTTCCATATCGGCCTCTCGCAGGATCCGTGGTTCATGACCGGCAAGGTAAGGCTTTCCATGTTGATGTGAATGATAATTGATTTGCATTCATTATTGCGAAATGTGTAACAGTTTGCCCATGCAGGAGCTCAAGCCGATCCGCGTTTTTCTGGAGGTGGCCGCGCGGCAGAGCTTCGCCGCGGCCGCAAGGGCGCTGCGCATGACACCGGCCTCGGTGACGCGGGTGATCGCTCGGCTCGAAGAGGATCTCGGCCAGCAATTGCTCGTCCGCACCACGCGGCATGTTGCGCTCACCTCTGCGGGGGCGGTGGTGGCCGCGCGCTACCGGCCCGTGATCGAGGCCTTCGACGAGGTGAGGGAGGGGCTCGAGCGCGACATGCAGCCGCATCGCGGGCGGCTTTCGATCAACGCGCCCATGTCCTTCGGGCTGCGACTGCTGCCCGGTCTGCTGAGCAGCTTCAAGCTCGCCTATCCCAACATCGACCTCACAGTGATGCTCACCGACAGGCTTGTCGACATCGTCGCCGAGGAATGCGACCTCGCGATCCGCCTGTCGGCCCCGCCGCGCGACAAGTCAACGATCTGGAGGAAGATCTGCGAGGTGCCGCGCTGCGCCGTGGCCGCACCGAGCTTCCTCGAGCGCCATGGCCACCCCGCAGACCCGGAAGGGCTCGACCCGGATCTTTGCCTCTCCTACGGCGCGGGCAGCACGATGGAGGCTTGGCGCTTTCAGAAAGGCGGCCTGAAAAGAACCGTTCGCACCGGCTCCGGCATTCACTCGAACAACGGCGATTTCCTCTATTCCATGGTGAAGGCGGGCGCGGGGATCTCGGTCTTACCCGAGTTCATCGTGGCGGACGGGCTCGCGCGAGGGGAGGTGCAGACCGTTCTGCGCGATTGGCAAACGCCTTCGCTTTGGCTCTCGCTCTACTATCCGCCCTACGAGGCCCTGCCACCGCTCGTTGCGACCTTCACCGACTTCTTCGAGGCCTACCTCGCGGATATGGAGGGGTTCCGGTTCTGAGCAGGCGAGACAGGTTCGAGGCGCCTTGTGGCTGGTTGGCTAGAGAGCCCCGTAGAAGAGCGGCTGGCTGTTCTTGAGGTGCCGCGCGACCAACTGCTTTTGCTGCTTGCCCGGCGGGATGAGCCGTGCGGGCTCGGGTGTGTAATCCAGTTCGGCCACTTCCGGGAAGATCGTCAGGATTTCTTCAAGCGCCTCGGGGCTGACCGATTGCAGCGCCTCGGGGCCAGTAAAGAGGCTTTCGGTGGGTGCGCCCTCGGCAAAGATCACCTCGTGCTGATCGAAGAGCAGATGAACGTAATCCACGCTCTTGACGCCTTCTTCCACGTAGATCCCCGGCAAATCGATGAGTTTTATCGCCGGGATCAGAACTTCGCTCTGCCCGAACATGCGTTGGGCAATCTTTGATCTGATGAGCATCCGGTGCTGCCGCGACACGAGGAGATCCCGCTCCGGCAAGCCGTCGCCCAGGGCCCCGGCCATGATGCGCAGCGGGTACAGCTTGGGGTTGGCCGCAAGAGCGCGCGCATCGAACCGGCGGCGCAGGATCTTCCTGAGAACATGGTTTTCGCCGTCATAGCCGGTGACACTATCACCCTCTCGAAGCGTTTCGACAGCCCTCACGCCGCACGGCGTTCCGATGAGCGTGCCCGCGACGAAACAGGGCGGCCCCAGGTTCTCGACAGGCATCGAGCCATCTTGAGTCTCGTAGGTGGTGCGAATGAGCCGCGCGTCTTCGAGCACGGTTCCGTCGGTCGGCGTGAAGACCCTGCGCCCATCGGCGAGGTAGAAGGTCGTGCCGGTGATCGTGATCGGCTTGCCGTTTCCGAGCCTCACGGTGATCGTGTCGCCCGGGTAGGCGGCGATGATGTCGGAGCCGTCGATCGAGTCGTTGCTGTACTGGTTGATCAGGTTGTTATTGTTCTGGTCAACGATATCAAGGGAGACCACCTCAAGCGTGGTCCCCCGCGGTGGCGGACTGTAAGGGTCGATCAGCCAGAACTGATCGGTGTATGTTGTGGGCATCGCTGCCTGCCTCGATTGCTCGCGTCTTGCCGCGCGGGCTTGATTTGAGCAACTTATACACAAATTGAATGCTTTGGCCAATGCGAAACGCGGCATGCCCTTCGCATGTGTGCGGATCGGGCACTGTTTCACGCGTTTAGCTGCGCCCTGCCCCATCTCGCCCTGCACCCACTCGCGGGGTCAGGGAGCCCTGTCATCACTTGCCACCAAGCGACACGGCCGCCACTTGCCAAACGCAACTATTTACAGCAGGTGCGGGCGGTTTGTTGAAAATGCGGGCAGAGTCCAGCGGCAAACGGGCAAACCTAGCCGAATTTCGTTTCGCACCTGCAGAAAGTTGTCACGCTGAAAGTCGCGCCGCCAAACCCATTGGCGGGGCGAGACGTGCAGTGGTGCTGGCCTTCACTCCAAAACACCACCGCACTACGCAACATGAATTGCGTGGAAATCAGATGGGGGCCGGGGCTGCTCTTGGCAAGGTTTTCCGCGCGACATCCACGAAGGATAACGCAATGTCGACAAGGTTTCTCTCAGCGACGGCCTCCGCCGCGCTCTTCGCCCTGACCCTGCCAGCCGTGGCCGAGGTGGAATGCCCGATCAAGGTGGGCGTTCTTCACTCTCTGTCCGGCACGATGGCGATCTCCGAAACGACGCTCAAGGACACCATGGAAATGCTGATCGAGCAGCAGAACGAGAAAGGCGGCGTGCTAGGCTGCCAGCTCGAGGCCGTGGTGGTCGACCCGGCTTCCGACTGGCCGCTCTTCGCCGAGAAGGCGCGCGAGCTGCTCACCGTGCACGAGGTGGACGTAATCTTCGGCAACTGGACTTCGGTGAGCCGCAAGTCGGTGCTGCCGGTGATCGAGGAGCTGAACGGCCTTCTCTTCTACCCGGTGCAATACGAGGGCGAGGAAAGCTCGAAGAACGTGTTCTACACCGGCGCGGCGCCCAACCAGCAGGCGATCCCGGCCACGGATTACTTTCTCGAGGAGCTGGGCGTGGAGAAATTCGCGCTGCTGGGCACCGACTATGTCTATCCCCGCACCACCAACAACATTCTCGAAAGCTACCTTAAGGACAAGGGCATCCCGGCCGAGGATATCTTCGTCAACTACACGCCCTTCGGCCATTCCGACTGGTCGAAGATCGTGGCCGACGTGGTGGCGCTCGGCGCGGATGGCAAGAAGGTGGGCGTGATCTCCACCATCAACGGCGATGCCAATGTGGGCTTCTACAAGGAACTCGCGGCGGCGGGCGTCTCGGCGGATGACATCCCCGTGGTGGCCTTCTCGGTGGGCGAAGAAGAGCTTTCGGGCCTCGACACGACCAACCTCGTGGGCCATCTCGCGGCATGGAACTACTTCCAGTCGGCCGATACCGATGCCAATGCCGAATGGGTGGCGGCGTGGAAGGCCCGCATGGGCGAAGACCGCGTGACCAACGACCCGATGGAGGCGCATTATATCGGCTTCAACATGTGGGTGAATGCCGCCACCGAGGCGGGCACCACCGATGTGGATGCCGTGCGCACGGCGATGTATGGGCAGGAATTCCCCAACCTCACCGGCGGCACCGCGGTGATGCTGCCCAACCACCACCTCGCCAAGCCCGTGCTGATCGGCGAGATCCAGGAAGACGGGCAGTTCGACATCATCAGCCAGACGGAAGAAGTGCCGGGCGACGCCTGGACCGACTTCCTGCCTGAGTCGGCGGTTCTGATCTCCGACTGGAAGGATCTCGGCTGCGGGATGTACAACACCGAAACCAAGACCTGCGTGCAGATCAAGTCGAACTACTGATCTTCAACAGATGTGACGATCACCCCGGAGGGCGGCCCCCGCCCTCCGGCGAGCAGGGGAACGGCAATGCTCAACTGGCTTCGCTCAATCGCGGCGCTCATGTGCCTCGCGGCACCGGCGGCGGCGCAACAGGCCGATGCGCCCATTCAGCAGGTGCTTCAGGCGCATGGCGAAATCATCGCCGAAAGCTCGCGGCGCAGCATAGGCCCGGCGATCGACGCGCTGGCGGAAAGCGGGCTTCCCGAGGCGCGTGAAGTGCTCAACCGCTGGCAGGCCAAGGAGATGTGGATCGAGAAGGCGACCGGCCTTTTCGTCTTCGCCGAGGAGATCGACCGCGACACACTACGCATCTTCGACGTGGCCGATGGCGCGGAGATCGGCACCGTGCCCGACGAGGGCTACGACCAGTTGAAGCCCAATTCCGGAATTCGGGGCATGATTGGCGCGGCGCTGGTGCGCTTCCAACTGGCCGATCCGAACCCCGCCAAGCGCCTGCAGGCGCTCGACGCCATCGCCCGCGACGCCGAGGCTTCGCATCTGGACGTCTTGCGCAAGGCGCTTCAAGCCGAAAATGACCCGCAGATCGCCGCCGCCATGCAGCGGCTCGAGCGGCTGCTCACCATCCAGTTCGCAGAGCAGGAGGCCGAAAGGATCGCGGCCATCGAGAGCTTCGCGGGCGATCTCGGCGTCGATGTGCGCGCGGCCCTCAACCCGCTGGTGCGCACCCGCCTCGAAGCTGCCGCCGCCCTGCCCGAAACGAAAGATGTGGCCCGCGTCCTGACCCCGGGAAGCGAGGCGCTTACGCGCGAGGCGGCCTATGATCTGCTTGTCACCGAAAGCCTCGCCAAGCCGCGCATCAGCCGGGCCGACAAGCGCGCGGCGCTGGTGGCGAATATCGACGGCGACACCGTGGCCGGCATTGACGTGGCGACGCTCGACTCCGAGGAGGCGCGCGACATTGCCTATGCGGCGCTGGCCGAGGCAGGCACAGTGGCCCCCGTGGCCACCGAGACGGAGATCGACGCGACGCTCGACGGCTTCGTCTTCTTCGAGCGTTACATCGCGGCCCCGCCGGGCGTGGCACTGGCCGCCGCCGCGGCGCTCACGAGCATCGAGAACAAGGTGGCATTCAACAAGGGGCTCGATCTGGGGCTCGACGCGCTGTCGCTCGCCTCGATCTACTTTCTCGCCGCCATCGGCCTTGCCATCACCTTCGGTGTGATGCGCGTGATCAACATGGCGCATGGCGAGTTCATCATGATGGGCGCCTATACGGGCTACGTGGTGCAGCAGGTCGTGCCGGATTACACGCTTTCCATCGTCATCGCGCTGCCGTTGGCCTTTGCCGTGACCTTCGGGGCGGGCGTGGCGATGGAACGGCTGGTGATCCGCTGGCTCTACCACCGGCCGCTCGAGACGCTGTTGGCCACCTTCGGCATCTCCATCGCGCTTCAACAGATCGCCAAGAACATCTTCGGCACGCAGGCTCGTCCGCTTACCTCGCCCGCCTGGCTGGACGGCTCGCTCGCGTTCAACGATATCGTCTCGATCAGCTATATCCGCATCGCGATCTTCGTGCTGGCGCTGCTATTCCTCGGGCTGATCCTGCTGGTGATGAACCGCACCCGGCTGGGGCTGGAAGTGCGCGCCGTTACGCAGAACCCTCGCATGGCGGCCTCGATGGGCATCAACCCCGACCGGATCAACATGCTCACCTTCGGCTTCGGCTCCGGCATCGCCGGCATCGCGGGGGTGGCGATCGGGCTTTATGCCAAGGTCACCTCCGAGATGGGCGCCGATTACATCGTGCAGAGCTTCATGACGGTGGTCGTGGGCGGCGTTGGCAATATCTGGGGCACACTGCTCGGCGCCACGCTGGTAGGCTCGCTGCAAAAGGGCATCGAGTGGCTCACGCCGTCCAACACGCTGGCGGCGCAAACCTACATGATCCTCTTCATCATCCTTTTCATTCAGTTCCGGCCAAGGGGCATCATCGCCCTCAAGGGCCGCGCAGCGGAGGCGTGAAATGAGCGAAGCCGGCCTTTCCGCCAGCGGCAAGCGTGTGCCGCTCGCCCTGCGCTTCCCCACGGTGCTGATCTTCCTCGCGCTGCTGGGGCTCTTCACTCTCGGGGTGACGGTGCTCTCGGAGGCTTTCGGCGTGGGGGTCATTTCCACCAGCTTCGTTAAGACGCTGGGCAAGACGCTCTGCCTCTGCCTCGTTGCATTGGCGATGGATCTTGTCTGGGGCTATTGCGGAATCCTGTCGCTCGGGCACATGGCCTTCTTCGGGCTCGGGGGCTACGCGATAGGCATGTGGCTGATGTATGAGCGCACCCGGCTCATCGTGGTCGATAGCCTCGCCGCCTCAGATCTGCCACCGACGCCACAAGAGATATCAGACGGGATCGCCACGCAGATCTTCGGCGTGGTGGGCGCCTCGGAGTTTCCGCCGGTCTGGGCCTTTGCCCATTCACTGCCCCTGCAACTGGCCTTCGTGGTGCTGGTGCCGGGGCTGCTCGCGCTCGTCTTCGGCTGGCTGGCCTTCCGCAGTCGGGTCACCGGCGTCTATCTCTCGATCCTGACGCAGGCGATGACGCTGGCGCTTTCACTCTACCTCTTCCAGAACGACAGCGGCCTGCGCGGAAACAATGGGCTTTCGGGGCTGCAGAACCTGCCCGGGCTCGACGCGGTGCCGCAGGCAACCGTCTCACTGTGGTTCTTCTGGGCCTCGGCCTTCGCGCTTGGCGCGGGCTACCTGCTCTGCGCGTGGATCGTTTCGGGCAAGTTCGGCTCGGTGATCCGCGCGATCCGCGACGACGAGGCGCGCGTGCGTTTCCTTGGCTACCCGGTAGAGGCCTTCAAGCTCTTCATCTTCACCTTCACCGCCGTGATCGCGGGCATCGCGGGCGCGCTCTACTACCCGCAGGCCGGCATCATCAACCCCGCCGAGATCGCGCCGATCGCCTCGATCTACCTCGCCGTCTGGGTGGCCATCGGCGGGCGTGGCAGGCTCTACGGCGCGGTGATCGGCGCGGCCTTCGTCTCGCTCCTCTCCACGTGGTTCACCGGCGGGCAGGCTCCCGACATCAACCTCGGCTTCTACACCATCCAGTGGGTCAACTGGTGGACGGTGCTTCTGGGCTTCTCCTTCGTCGCGGTCACGCTCTTCGCGCCCAAGGGCATCGGAGGGATGGTGGATATCCTGATCGACCGCGCCACGCCAGACCGCCACGGCGCCGATCTCGGCCCCGAGCCGGGCGCGCTGCGCGAGAAGGAGGCTGACACATGAGCACGCTGCTCGAAGTCTCCGGCGTTTCCGTCTCCTTCGACGGGTTCAAGGCCATCAACAACCTCTCCTTCCAGATCGGCGAGCGCGAGCTGCGTGCGGTGATCGGCCCCAACGGCGCGGGCAAGACCACCTTCATGGACATCATCACCGGCAAGACCCGGCCAGACGAGGGGCGCGTGCTCTATGGCGAGAAGGGCGTCTCGCTGCTTTCCATGTCGGAAAGCCGGATCGCGCAGGCGGGGATCGGGCGCAAGTTCCAGCGGCCCACGGTCTTCGAGGATCAGACCGTGGCCGAGAACCTGATGATGGCACTCAAGAAGCCGCGCGGCCCTCTCAGCGTGCTGGGCTTTCGCCCCGAAAAGGCGGATCACGCGCGGATCGAGGAGCTCGCAGGCGAAATCGGCCTCGTGACCGTGCTCCACCGCAAATCGGGCGAGCTGAGCCACGGGCAGAAGCAATGGCTCGAGATCGGCATGCTGCTGGCGCAGGATCCGCGCCTGTTGCTCGTTGATGAACCCGCCGCCGGGATGACGCCCGCCGAGCGCGAGCACACCACCGACATCCTGCGCGAGGCCGCGAAGACCCGCGCGGTGGTGGTGGTGGAGCATGACATGGAATTCGTCCGCCGGCTGGGCTGCAAGGTGACCGTGCTGCACGAAGGCTCGGTGCTGGCCGAAGGCTCCATTGACCATGTGACGAAGAACGAAAAGGTGATCGATGTCTATCTCGGGCGATGAGGTGCTGAAAACCGAGGGGCTCACGCTCCATTACGGCGGCAGCCAGATCCTGAACGGGATCGACCTGAGCGCGCGGCGCGGCGAGGTGACCTGCGTGATGGGCACCAACGGCGTGGGCAAGACGAGCCTGCTCAAGGCGATCTCGGGCACGCATCCCGTCTCCGGCGGCAAGGTGATGCTCGCGGGCGCGCCGGTGACCCGGATGAGCGCACACATGCTGGCCCGGCGTGGCGTGGCCTACGTTCCGCAGGGGCGCGACATCTTTCCGCTGCTCACGGTGCGGGAAAACCTCGAGACGGGCTTCGCCTGCCTGCCACGCACCGAGCACCGCATCCCCGAGGAAGTGTTCGAGCTGTTTCCGATCCTCGGGGAGTTTCTTCACCGCCGCGGCGGCGACCTCTCCGGCGGGCAACAGCAGCAGTTGGCCATCGCCCGCGCGATGATCACCAAGCCGCGCCTGCTGCTCCTCGACGAGCCCACCGAGGGCATCCAACCCAACATCATCCAGCAGATCGGGCGGGTCATCGAGCATTTGCGCGCGCAGGCGCAAATGGCGATCGTGCTCGTGGAGCAGTATTTCAGCTTCGCCTACGATCTCGGCGATACCTTCTACGTGCTGGAGCGCGGCGCGGTGCGGATGAGCGGGCGAAAGGGCGAGATAGACCGCGCGGCACTGCTTCAGGGCGTCTCCGTATGAAGGCCGCGCCCCTGCTCGCCCGCTGACATCGGGGCTCAGGGTGCCAGACTTGCGAGCGCGGCCTCGTTCATCTCCACACCCAGCCCCGGCGCTTGCGGCAGGCTCGCGAAGCCTTCGGAGATCGTGTAATCGCAAGTCGCGAACTCGGCACCGAGCTCGAGGTAATCGTAGTATAGCTCGGCATAGGTGGCATTGGGCATCACCGCGCAGACATGCAGCATCGCGAGGAAGGCGACCGTGGTGCTGTTCCAGCTATGCGGCGAGATCTTCACCCCGTGGGCATCGGCCATCGCCCCAATCTCGAGCATCTCCAGAATACCGCCGGCCCCGGCGATATCCGGGTTCAGCACATCGGCGGCGCGAGCCATGAGCACATCTCGGTAATGGCGCAGCCCCGTCTGCCGTTCGCCGGTTGTGATGCGGGTTGTCGTCGCGGCGCGGAACTCCGCCATCGAGGCCAGATCGTCGCCCGCCACCGGCTCCTCGATCCAGTAGGGCCGATATGGCTCGAAACGCCACGCGGCCTGCAGCGCGTGGCGCCTGTCCGTCTGCACCGCGAAATCAAGCAGGATGTCCACATCCGGCCCCACGGCCTCTCGGGTGAGGCGCAGGCAGGCCTCCGCCTCGTCGAGCGTGGCGCGCCGCAAGGGATAGATCTTCACCGCGCGATAACCCTCGTCGCGCATCCGCGCGCAGCGATCCGCCACCGCCTGCGGCGATTGCACAGGCTGGTCCCACGCGTTTGCATAGACTGGCACCCTGTCGATGATCGCCCCGCCTAGGAGCGCGTGCAGCGGCAGGCCCACGGACTTTCCGAGAAGATCCCAGAGCGCGATCTCGATGGCACTCATGGCAGAGGCGTAATCTATGCCCGGGTGCTTGCTGGCCATCGGTCTGGCGAGCCTGTTCACGAAGCCGCGCGGGCTTGCATGCGCCATGCCCTTGAGCGCCTCGCCAAGCGACAGCAGGATCTCGCGAATGGCCCGTTGCCGATGGTCGAGCGCATAGGCCTCGCCCCAGCCCGTGAGCCCGCAGGCCGTTTGCAGCTTCACGAGAATGACGATCTGCCCGGAAGACCAGCCATCCGAACTGGGCTTGGGCGCAACGAGAAACGGCGTGACATCGGTGATCTTCATGCAGCCCTCCCGTGGCGTTCCGACACCCAGCGCGCGTATCGCATCGGGCGGCAGATTCTCGACCTTATCGAGAGGCCCACCGGGACGCTGCGTCAAGAGGCTTGTCCGGAGCGCGACTTGGAGGCTGCCCTCGCAACAAGGCAACCGGGATACACCGGCCTGGCCCTGCACAAGGCACGAGCCTTTACCGTCAGGAGCCGGAGGCCTCTCGGATCATGCCTTCATAGCCCCCCATCACCTGCGGCGCGAGCAGCCTCAGCTGCGCGGCGCGGGCCACGACACCACTGCGGGTCGGGGTGTTGAAGCGCTTGGCGATCTTCCGCAACGCCTTGGAAACGGCTTGCTGCGTCACGCCTGTCTGAAAGGCGATTTCCTTGGTCGAGTGGCCATCGGCGATCATCTGCATGATCCGGATCTGGGAGTCGCTGAGATCGAGCGCGGCGACGATGGCCTGCTGGCGCAGGCGAGACAATGCGCGCGCCAGCGTGAAGGCGGCGACGCCGTATTCGTAGCGTGCCGTTCCGAATTTGCGGGTGAAGCTCTTGCGCGGCAATTGCGACGCGAAGCAGATCGCCATGGTCATGCCGGTGGGCCCGATATCGGTGAAGCCGTAAGCGACCGCCGTGCGGCAGCCCAGTTCGGCACATACTTCATCATCCGTGGTCAGGATCACCGGATGCCCGCTCGAAACGACGGAATGCTGCTGGTCATCCTGACCCTGAAGCGAAAAGAACATGCGCTCGAGCCCGAGAGAAGAGGCGACGGCCTCTGTCGAGATGTCCTGATTACGTGCCATCGGAAAGCGCGACATCGTCAAAGGATCCGCGCCGGCCTCGCCTACATGATCGTTGTATACCGCGAGCGATGCATCAAAGCCGTTGTTCCAGATCAGCTTGTGAAGGTTCTCCCATGCGCTGTCCACGTCTTCTGCGCCGGCAATCTCCACAAGGGTTGCGGATAACTCAGTCGGGGTAAACTGCATTGGGTTCTATCACATGTTATGAGTTGTTGCATCGAGCGACCTCCAGCCCGGCATAGTATCGTATCGAATAAAAGGTGAAACCGTGCGGAGACAACAGCGCAGAGTTGAAATGTTTAAAAAAAAGTAGTGTCCGCATTTCGTGTTGGTAAAATCACAGAGCCCGTAGAACATCTTCCGGCTGCACTTTGCTGACCCGCGCCACGAACCAGTCGAGATATCCCTCGAGATATTTCGAGGCAGGCCCTCGAAATGGTTTGATGAAGCTCTTGTAGCGGGAGTGA
>JAVKDQ010000143.1:0-2338 GCA_040222155.1 Roseovarius sp. | reverse complement strand
GGGTCGGGGGCGGTGTCGGGGCTCTGGCCGGTCTCTTCGGGAAGGACGGCGAGGGCGGTGTCTTCGGCCTCTGGCGTGGGGGCGCTTTTGCGGTTCGGCGGGCGCGGCGCGCGGCTTTTCGGGCGCCGCGGGCGAGAAGCGGCTCTTGGGCAGCGCCGGGGGGGCATCGGCCTCGGGCGTCGCCTTGCCCGCGCGCGGTGTCACGGCGCGGATGCTGGTGAAGGCGACGGGGCCCGATGCCGGCTCCGATTCGTCGCCTGCGGCTGGCTCCGACGCAGTGGGCGTGGCTGCGGGCGGGGCTTTCTCCGGTGCTGCGGAGGCGGGTTTCTTTTCGGCGGGGGGCGGGCTCTCGGCGGCCGGCGTAGCTGTCGCCGGGGCCGATTTGGGCGCGGCGGGCGTCTCGGCGGGCTCCTGCGGGGCTGGCGCCTCTGCCTCGGCCACGGGTTCGGGGATGGGCAGTTTCGCGGCGCCCACCACGCGGATCGCCTCGAGGTCGCGCTCCACGCGCTCGTCGGGGCCGAGGATGCGCCGGGAATGGCTCGTCTGGCCGAAGAAGGGCTCGCCCTCGAAATGCCCCGCCTCGGGTTTGGCCACGAAGGAGACCGGCGCGAAGGCATGTTCCACCGCGAAGCTCTCGGCCTCCATCAGCGTCTCGCGCGCCACGGCGGCCACGTAGACCTCGCCGGCGCTTACCGACCAGTCATAGGTGAGATCGGCCAGGGCGTAGGGGGTGGCGCCGTCGAGCGCGTTGCGCACCTGCGCGTCGATGATGTCGGGGTCGCGGGAGTCGGTGGCGAAGGAGAGATACTTGATCTGCTCGTCGGGGATGACGAGCTTGGTGTGCAGCCCGGTGGGGTTGAGCATGCGGGCCGTCGAGGCAAGGCGGGCCAGATCGCCGGCGAGATCCTCGCTGTCGAGACCCACTTCGCCGACAAGATGCCAGCCCGGCTGCGTGCGATGCAGGAGGCCAATTCCCTTGAAGGAGAGTGTCAGGGCGAAATTCGGTTTCATCGACAACGCATTAGCACCGGGAGTTCACATCGTTACATAGGCTTTCGACAACGGATTTTATAGTAGCTTTGCGCCCGAGGAAAGGGAGCGCGCCCGGCCGGTTTGTCAACCGGCGGGGCGCTGCGGGCCCGGGTGTGGGCCTGACCCGGGGCGCGCGGCTCAGGCCGAGGCTTTCTTCAGCGCCTGATCGAGATCGGCGATGATGTCGTCGGCATCCTCGATGCCGATGGAGATGCGCACCACGTTGGGCGCGGCGCCCGCCGCCGTCTGTTGCTCGGGGGTGAGCTGGCGGTGGGTGGTGGAGGCGGAGTGGATCACGAGCGAGCGCGTGTCGCCGAGATTGGCGACATGGCTGAAGAGCTCGAGATTGTCGACGAACTTGACGCAGGCCTCGTAGCCGCCCTTGAGCGCCACGGTGAAGAGGCCACCCGCGCCCTTGGGGCAGATCTTGGCCACGCGGCTGTTATAGGGCGAGGATTTGAGCCCGGCATAGGTGACGCCCTCGACCGCATCGTGTTTCTCGAGCCATGCGGCGACGGTTTCGGCGTTCTCGCAATGCTTCTGCATCCGCAGCGACAGCGTTTCGATGCCCATGAGCGTGTAATGCGCGGCCTGCGGGTTGAGCGTCATCCCGAGGTCGCGCAGGCCGATGGCGATGCCGTGGAAGGTGAAGGCGAGCGGCCCGAAGGTTTCGTGGAACTTGAGCCCGTGATAGGCGGGCTCGGGCTCGGAGAGGGAGGGGAACTTGTCGGTGGCCGACCAGTCGAACGTGCCCGAATCGACCACGCAGCCGCCGGTGACGGTGCCGTTGCCGGTGAGGAACTTGGTCATCGAATGCACCACCAGCGTGGCGCCGTGCTCGATGGGGCGGCAGAGATAGGGCGTGGCGGAGGTGTTGTCGACGATGAGCGGCAGGCCGGCGTCATCCGCCAGCTTGGCCACGGCATCGAGATCGGTGATGTAGCCGCCGGGGTTGGCGATGGATTCGCAGAAGATCGCGCGGGTGTTCTCGTCGATCGCCGCCTTGATGGCGTCGAGATCGTCGAAATCGACGAAGGTGGCCGACCAGCCGAAGCGCCTGATGGTCTGGCTGAACTGGGTGACCGAGCCGCCGTAGAGGCGGGTGGAGACGACCACGTTCTTGCCCGGCCCCATGAGCGGGAAGAGCGCCATGATCTGCGCCGCGTGGCCCGAGGAGCAGCAGACCGCGCCCGCGCCGCCCTCGAGCGTGGCGATGCGCTCTTGCAGCACGGCCACGGTGGGGTTGGTGAGGCGGGAATAGATGTAGCCCACCTCCTGCAGGTTGAAGAGCGCGGCGGCGTGCTCG
>JAVKDQ010000142.1:0-156527 GCA_040222155.1 Roseovarius sp. | reverse complement strand
CCCCCCCCCCCCCCCCCCCCCCCCCCCCGGCTCCTCACCAGGCCTCAAGCCACTCACCCGGCAGCCCAAATGAAAAAGGCGAGGCACAATCCTGCGCCCCGCCTCCCCAAAATCTCACGGCTTCCGCCCGTATCAGTCGAGCGCCCGCTCGACCTCCTCGCGCTCGAATATCTCGATCACGTCGCCTGCGCGGATATCGTCGTAATTCTCGAAGGCCATCCCACATTCCTGCCCGGATTGCACTTCCGACACCTCGTCCTTGAAGCGCTTCAGCGTCTTCAGCGTCCCTTCGTGGATCACCACGTCGTCGCGCAGCAGGCGCACGCCCGCAGAGCGGCGCGCGATGCCCTCGGTCACGAGACAGCCCGCAACCTTGCCCACGCCCGACACCTTGAAGACTTCCTTGATCTGGGCATAGCCGATGAACTTCTCGCGGATCTCCGCACCCAGAAGGCCCGAAGCCGCCGCCTTCACGTCGTCCACGAGGTCGTAGATCACCGAGTAATAGCGAATCTCCACGCCCTTCTGGTTGGCGCTGTTGCGCGCCGGCGCGTTGGCCCGCACGTTGAAGCCGATCACCGGCGCACCGGAAGCCTCGGCAAGGCCGATATCCGATTCCGTGATCGCGCCCACGCCCGAATGCAGCACGCGCACGCGCACTTCCTCGTTGCCGATCTTCTCCATCGCCTGAACGATGGCCTCGGCGGAGCCCTGCACATCGGCCTTCACCAGAATGGGCAGTTCCTTGACGTTCTCGTTCTCCTTGGCCTGCGCCAGAAGCTGTTCAAGCGTCGTGCCCGCACCGGCGGCGGCGCGCTTCTCCTTGGCGGCGCTCTCGCGATATTCCGCGATCTCGCGCGCCTGCGCCTCGGTTTCCACCACGTTCAGAACGTCGCCCGCCTCGGGCGTGCCGTTGAGGCCGAGCACCTCCACCGGCACCGAGGGCCCGGCTTCCTTCACCCGCTCGCCCCGGTCGTTGATGAGCGCGCGCACCTTGCCGTATTGCTCGCCCACGACGAAGATATCGCCCTGCTTGAGCGTGCCGCGCTGCACCAGAACGGTGGCCACGGGGCCGCGGCCCACGTCGAGCTGCGCCTCGATCACCGCGCCTTCGGCAGCCCGGTTCGGATTGGCCTTCAGCTCGAGAATCTCGGCCTGAAGCGCGATGGCTTCGAGCAGCTCGTCAAGCCCCTGCCGCGAGATCGCCGAAACCTCCACGTCCTGCACATCGCCCGACATCGCCTCAACGACAACCTCGTGCTGCAGAAGCTCCGCGCGCACCTTGTCGGGGTTCGCTGCGGGCTTGTCACACTTGTTGATCGCCACGATCATCGGCACCTTGGCGGCCTTGGCATGGTTGATGGCTTCCACCGTCTGCGGCATCACCGAGTCGTCGGCAGCCACCACGAGCACCACGATATCCGTCACCTGCGCACCGCGGGCGCGCATCGAGGTAAAGGCGGCGTGGCCCGGCGTGTCGAGGAAGCTCAGCACCGCGCCGCTCTCCGTCGTTACCTGGTAGGCGCCGATATGCTGGGTGATGCCCCCGGCCTCGCCATCCACGACCTTCGCATTGCGGATCGCATCCAGAAGCGAGGTCTTGCCGTGGTCCACGTGGCCCATCACGGTGATGACGGGCGGGCGCGGCAGCAGGTCTTCGTCCTTGTCCTCGACGCTGTGGATCACGTCTTCCACGTCGGAATCCGACACGCGGGTCACCCGGTGGCCGAATTCCTCGATGATGAGCTCTGCGGTATCCGCGTCGATCGACTGGTTCTGCGTGGCCATGATGCCGTTGTTCATCAGCGACTTGATCACGTCGCCCACACGCTCGGCCATCCGGTTCGCAAGCTCGCTCACCGTGATCACCTCGGGCAGCTGCACGTCGCGCACCACCTTCTCGCGGCTCTCGGCCCCGCCCAGCGCCTTCTGGCGCGCGCGTTCCTGCTTGCGCTTCATCGCCGCGAGCGATTTCTGGCGGCCGCCCTCGCCCCCGGCGAGCGCCTGGTTCAGCGTGAGCTTGCCGGCGCGGCGGCCGTCGTCGCGGCCCTTGGCGCGGCCCTTGCCGCCCTTCTGGTCGCGGTCCACCTTCTCCTCGGCGCGGCGCGGCGCGGCCTTCGGCGCTCCACGCGATGCGGGGATGTCCTCGGGGGCGGGCGCTGGCGCGGGCGCCTCGGCGGCGCGCTTGGCGGCTTCCTCGGCCTCGCGGCGCGCCTGCTCCTCGGCTTCCGCCTTGGCCCGCGCCTTCTCCTCGGCCTCGCGCTGCTCGCGCTCCTTCGCCTCCGCTTCCTCGCGGCGGCGCATCCGCTCTTCCTCGCGTGCCTTCTCATCCGCCTCGCGCTGCGCGGCTTCCTCGACCTCGCGCTCCTTCGCGGCGGCCAGCGCCTTCATCCGGCGCTCCATCTCCTCGTCGGAGATCCCGGCAGGGCGCTTGGACGCGTCGAGCGCAGGCTTGGAAGACCCGCCCGCGCCACCGGGGCGCGTCGAGGCAGGCGCAGAGGTCGGCTTGACGATGCGCTTGCGCTTGGTCTCCACCACGACGTTCTTGGTGCGGCCATGGCTGAAGCTCTGCTTCACGTTGCCCGCACGGGGGCCACCACGAACGCCCAAGGTCTTTTTGCCGTCGTTGTCGCTCATCTGGTCTTCTTTCCTTTCCGGTGGCTATCTTCACCACCCGAGGCGCGCAGCCCTTTCAGCTTTGCCGCCTCACTTACAACACGTTGCGGCAAAGCTCCATCCCCCAGTGCCGCGTGAATCACCGTTTGTCGCCCGAAGGCGCGGCCCAGCTCATCCGCCGTCAACCAGCCGATGAAATCGCCCCCGTAGGGCGTGCTGAGCTTCGATTTGCCCCGCTCCGAGCCATCCGAGGCCTGCAACAGCACGGCGGCCTGTTCCTTGGCCAGCCAGTCCTTCACCTTCTCGTAGCCGGCCACCGCCGCGCCGCTCTTGCGCGCGAGGCTGATCAGCTCGACCACCCGGCGCACGAGCTGCGCCTCGATCAGCTCCACGAGGCCCTCGGGCACCTGCACGGGCGCCTTGGCGGCCCGGGCGAAGAGCCCCTTCTGCGCGGCCTTCTCCAGCGCCGCCCGCGTCGGGCTCACCCAGATGCCACGCCCCGGCAGCTTGCCGGCGATATCCGGCGCCACCTGCCCTTCAGGGCCGACGACGAAGCGCAGCAACTGCTCCTTCGGGCGCACCTCGCCCGTGGCAATGCACTTGCGTTCCGGGCCCTCTGCCCTGTCCTTGGGTTGCCCACCGCGACCCATCTGGCGCCACACGAGGCCTGAAGGATCAGGCCTCGTCCTCCTCTTCGAGTGCAAGCTCGGCACCCTCGGCGTCTTCCTCCGCCTCGAGGTCTGCCGGATCGACCCAGCCCAGCATGATCCGGGCGGTCATCACGAGGTTCTGCGCTTCTTCGAGCGACACGTCGAACGGTTCCAGAAGGCCATCGTCCTTCACCCGCTCGCCATCCACCGTGGTCCAGCCGCCGGCCAGTTCCCAATCGGCGAAGGTGGCGAAATCCTCCAGCGTCTTCACGCCGTCTTCCGCCAGTGCCTGCACCATCTGGGGTGTCAGGCCCTCGAAATCAATAAGGCTCTGCTCGGCACCCAGCTCGCGCGCCTTCTCCAGCGCCTCGCGGGCCTGCGCATCGAGCACGTCGCGGGCACGGGCCTGCAGCTCGTTGGCGGTGTCTTCATCCACCCCGTCGATCACCAGAAGCTCGTCGAGCTCCACATAGGCCACTTCCTCGAGGTTGGTGAACCCTTCCGAAACCAGCAGCTGCGCGAAGAACTCGTCGAGGTCGAGCGTTTCCATGAAGAGGTTGGTGCGCTCCTCGAATTCCTTCTGGCGGCGCTCGCTGTCTTCGGCCTCGGTCATGATGTCGATATCGAGCCCCGTGAGCTGGCTCGCCAGCCGCACGTTCTGGCCCCGGCGGCCGATCGCCAGCGAAAGCTGGTCTTCCGGCACCACCACCTCGATCCGCTCGGCCTCTTCATCCAGAACCACCTTGCTCACCTCGGCCGGCTGCAGCGCGTTCACGAGGAAGGTCGGCTGATCTTCGTTCCACGGGATGATGTCGATCTTCTCGCCCTGAAGCTCGTTCACCACCGCCTGCACGCGGCTGCCGCGCATCCCTACGCAGGCGCCCACCGGGTCGATCGAGTTGTCATAGGAAATCACCGCGATCTTCGCCCGAGACCCTGGGTCGCGCGCCACGGCCTTGATCTCGATGATGCCATCGTAGATCTCCGGCACCTCCATCTTGAAGAGCTCGGCCATGAACTCCGGCGCGGTGCGCGAGAGGAAGATCTGCGGGCCACGCGCCTCGCGGCGCACATCCTTGATGTAGCAGCGGATGCGGTCACCGTTGCGGTAGCTCTCGCGCCCGATCTTCTCGTTGCGGCGCAGAATCGCCTCGCCCCGGCCCACATCCACGATGACGTTGCCGTATTCCTCGCGCTTGACGATCCCGTTGATGATCGTGCCCGCGCGGTCCTTGAACTCTTCATACTGCCGGTCGCGCTCTGCCTCGCGCACCTTCTGCAAGATCACCTGCTTGGCGCTCTGCGCGGCGATCCGGCCCATGTCCACCGGCGGCACTTCCTCGGTAAGCTGGTCGCCCACCTTCGGCGCGCCCGCGAAATCGTCGAGCCGCACGCCGTCGCGCAACCATGCCGCGCTCTGCCCGGCCTTCGGCGGCTCGAAATAGGCCTTGGCCTGATCCACCGTCATCTCGGCCTGGTAGTTCTCCAGCTCCTCGTCCGCCACCACGGTGCGCACGCGGGTAAAGGTGGCGCGGCCCGTCTTCCGGTCGATCTTCACGCGAATGTCCATCTCCGAGCCGTAGCGGCTCTTCGCGGCGCGGGCGAGGCTTTCTTCCATGGCTTCCACCACGAGGCCCGGGTCGATCATCTTTTCCCGTGCCACCGCCTCGGCGGTTTGCAGAAGTTCAAGCTGGTTTGCAGAGGTAATGGCCATTCTCAGTTCTCCTCGGAACCCTCGGTCTCGATCTCGTCGAAAGTGTCTTCGTTCAGAACGCCCGCATCCTTGCGGGCCTTCAGCATGTCGCGGATGAGCTCGTCGGTGAGCACCAGCTTGGCATCCGCCAGCCAGTCGAACTTCAGGCCCACCGTGCCCTCGTCGATATTGATGAGCACCTCGTCATCCTCGGTGCCCGCGAGCACCCCACGGAAGCGCTTGCGCCCGTCGATAAGCTCGCTCGTCTCCAGCTTCGCCTCGTAGCCCTCGAACATGTCGAAATCCTTGAGGCGGGTCAGCGGCCGGTCGATCCCCGGGCTCGAGACCTCGAGCGTATAGGCATCGGTAATCGGGTCTTCCACATCCAGCACGGCGCTCACCGCGTTGGAGATATCGGCGCAGTCATCCACCTCGATGCCGCCCTCGGGGCGCTCGGCCATGATCTGCAAGGTCGAGGTCTTGCCGCCCATCAGCCGCACGCGCACCAGCTCGAACCCCATGTCCTCTATCACGGGGGTGATGATCTCGGCCATGCGGCGGTCTATCGCTGTCTTGGCAATCAGGTCGTTGGTCATGGGTCCAGTCTGTAGCGCAGGCACAAAAAAACGGGCTCGCGGCCCGTCAGAGTTTCCGGTGGGCGCCGGGTGTGGACCCCAGCGCGCCGCTGTTGAGGGGCATATACGCCCTGCGCGCCGAGTCTGCAAGGGCCTTCCCGCTAAGCCACACCCCGGCCTGCTGCACCGACGCGATACCGACATGATACCGACACGATACCGACGTCGGTTTTCAGTCCATCGCCAGCACGTTCATGACCTTCACCAGCTCCGCGCTGATCCCCGGCTCCGAGAGCGCATGGCCCGCCAACGGGATCATCCGCAGCTCCGCCTTTTCCCAGATCGAGGCCAGCCGATGCGCCGCATCAGGCGGGCAGATCATGTCGTAGCGGCCCTGCACGATGGTGCCGGGAATATGGGCAATCTTTTGAATATCCTCGTAAATCTGCCCGTCGCGCTCGAGGAATCCCCGGTTGATGAAATAGTGATTCTCCAGCCGCGCGAAGGCCCGGGCATAATCTGGCGGGCTGTCGCCGCCCATCCCGTTCGAGCCCACCGTGGCCAGCGCGTTCTCCCAGGCCGCCCAGGCCTTGGCAAACCGCGTCTCCTGCATCCTGTCCCCAGAGAAGAGCCTTCTATGATAGGCCCCTATCATATCCTCGCGCTCATCTTCCGGTATAAGCGATTGAAAACGCGCCCAAGTTTCCGGCCAGAACCGCCCGGCGCCGCCGCCATAGAACCAGTCGAGCTCGGCCTCCGTCATGGTGAAGACACCCCGAAGCACCAGATGCCGCACCCGCTCCGGATGCGCCTGGGCATAGATCATCGCCAGCGTCGCCCCCCAACTTCCACCAAACGCGATCCATTGCTCGATGCCCAGCGCCTCGCGGATATGTTCGATATCCGCCACAAGGTGCCAAGTGGTGTTGGCCTCCACGCTCGCATGCGGCTTCGAGCGCCCACAACCCCTCTGATCGAAAAGGATAATCCGGTAGATCTCCGGGTCGAAGTAGCGCCGCATCGCCGGGCTGCAGCCGCCACCGGGCCCACCATGCAGCACCACCACCGGCTTGCCCTCCGGGTTGCCGGATTGCTCCACGTAGATCTCGTGCCCATCGCCCACGGGCATCATCCTCCGGTCGAACGGCTCGACCGGAGGATGCAGGTACTGGACCGCGCTCTTTTGACCTAAATGTTTGTCCATCACCGTCCTATATAGAGGGGCGCGACCAAAAGAGCACAGGGAGAGCAGAATGCAAACCGCTCAATCCACCATCGACCCGTCGGAAGTGGCGAAATTCGAGGCGATGGCCGCCGAGTGGTGGGATCCGAACGGAAAATTCAAGCCGCTCCACATGCTCAACCCCTGCCGGCTCGATTACATCACCGCCCAGATCGCCGCCGAATTCGATCGCAACCAGTCCGGCGAACGGCCTTTCGCGGGCCTGCGCATTCTCGACATCGGCTGCGGTGGGGGGCTTCTGAGCGAGCCGATGGCCCGTCTCGGCGCCGAAGTGCTGGGCGCCGATGCCGCGCCGCGCAACATTCCCGTCGCGCAGGTGCATGCCGAGCAATCCGGGCTCGAGATCGATTACCGCCACACCACCGCCGAGGCGCTGGCCGAGGCGGGCGAGACGTTCGATGTCGTGCTCAACATGGAGGTGGTGGAACACGTGGCCGATCCACTGGCCTATCTCACCGCCTGCCGCCAGCTGCTCAAGCCGGGCGGGCTGCACATATGCTCGACGATCAACCGCAACGCCAAGAGCTTCGCCATGGCCATCGTGGGGGCGGAATACGTGATGCGCTGGCTGCCCAAGGGCACGCATGAATGGTCTAAGTTCATCACCCCCGAGGAGCTTTATGACCTTCTCGGAAAGGCAGGCCTCACCCCGGTGGACAAGAAGGGTTTCGTCTTCAACCCGGTTCTGTGGAGCTGGTCGCTTTCCCACAGGGATCTGAGTGTGAACTACGTCACCGCGAGCCTCGCTCCGGCCTAACCGCCCGATTCCATCTTCGTGCGCAGCTCACGCAGCACCGGCAGGGTGGCGCGCACTTTTTCCTCGCCCAGTTCTTTCACGAGTTCGGTGACCATGGGCGTGATCGCCGAGAGCGCGGCATCGCGCGCCTGTCGCCCGGCGGGGCTGATGGTGACCATCTTGCGCCGCGCATCGTCCCAATCGGGGCGCACGTGGATGTATCCAGCCCATTCCAGCTTGCCGAGCGTGTTGGTCATTGCTCCGCGCGTCACATGAAAAGACTTGGCCAGCTGTGCCGGGCTGCGCTCTCCCCCAAGCCGCGCGAGGTGGTTCAGCACTGAGAAATGCGAGATCTCCATCCCCTTGGGCAAGACCCGGCTGAGCCTGCTGCGAATCAGCTGCTCATTGGTCAGGATCTCGCTGAACAGCGTGACCGCGAGAGGGGTTCCGGGATTTTCGCTCATGATGGGCCGTTATAGCCTTTTGCCGCCGCGAGGGAAGGGATACGACGCCGCGCCTCGACCACGCGCGCCATATCGAGCTCGACATGGAGCAGGCCCGGCTCTTCCCCCGCATCCGCAAGAACCTCGCCCCAAGGCGCAACGGCCATGCCGTGCCCATAGGTCTTTCGCGCCTTGCCCCGGCGCGCACGGTGTTCTCCGGTTTGCGTGGGCGCCAGCACATAGGCGCCGTTCTCGATGGCCCTCGCGCGCAGCAGGGTTTCCCAGTGTGCGGCCCCCGTAACCGGCGAGAAGGCGGAAGGAACGGTGAGGATCTCGGCACCCTCGAGGCTCAACTGCCGGTAAAGATGGGGAAACCGGATATCGTAGCAGACGGTCAGGCCGATGATGCCAAAGGGCGTCTCGGCCAGAACGGCCTCCTTGCCGGGGCGGTATCCATCGGATTCGCGGTAGCTCTCGTTTTCGGAAACCTGCACGTCGAACATGTGGATCTTGTCGTAGCGCGCCGCGATGTCTCCATCCGGCCCAATCAGGAACGAGCGGTTGGCGAAGCGGCCGTCCGGATCGTTCGTCTTGAGCGCGAGCGAGCCGATCAAGCACCACACGCCAGCTTTCGCCGCCTTCTCACGCAAGCCCGCCAGCGTGATGTCTTCGCTTTCGTGTTGCAGCACCTCGTTCTGGCGTGTCCGGCTGGTGGAGACGCAGTTCGTAACCTCCGGGGTCAGCACGAAACCCGCCCCCTCGGCAACGGCTCGATCGAAAAGCGTACCTGTCTCCCTCAGGTTCTCGGCCGGGTCGTCGCCCGAGCAAAGCTGCAAAAGTGCCGCCCTCATGAGGCGAGCAGCGGGTCGAGCTTTCCGGCGCGGTCGAGCGCGTAGAGGTCGTCGCAGCCGCCGACATGGGTTTCTCCCACGAAGATCTGCGGCACGGTGCGCTTGCCACCGGCACGCTGGATCATCTCGGGTTTGCGCGCCGGGTCGGAGAGCACGTCGATTTCCGAATAGCTCACGCCCTTCTGGTTCAGGAGACGCTTGGCGGCGTGGCAGAACCCGCAGAGCGGCGATGTGTAGATTTCAACGGTTTGCATGGGGTCGGTCCTGATTGTCACTTGATCGACAATCTAGGTATCCTTCTGAACCCTTGCCAGTGTGAGAATGCGCACATCCGATGCGCCGGCCTCCAGTGCCCCCTCGGCGGCTGCCGCCAACGTCGCGCCGGAGGTCATCACATCGTCGACCAGAAGCACGGGGCGCCCGGCGGCGCGGGCAGCCTGCGCGGGATTGGGAACGATAGAGCCGCTCAGCATGGCAAAGCGTTCCTCAATGCCGAGCCCCTCGAGCGGGGCGGTTCGGTGCCGCCGCAACAGCAGATCGGGGCACCAGGCCACATCGAGCCGCTTCGCGAGCGCCGCACCGAGCAGGGCCGACTGGTTGAACCTGCGCCGTACCATACGCCGCCAATGCAGCGGCACGGGCACGATGAGCAGGCCCTCGGCCAGCAGCGAATGCGCTGTCTGGCTCATCCAGAGCGAGGCTGGGCGCACCACGTCCTGCCGGTCGCGATACTTGAGCGCCTGCACGAGAGTGCGCCCGTTGTCGCGGTAGAGCATCACAGCGCGGCCCCGGCTCCACGGCCGCTCGATTGCAAGACATTCGTCGCAATGCACCACCGCGCCACTCATATCTCCGGGCAGGGGCATGCTGCAGAGATCGCAGGTGAGGCCGGTGATGAAGGGTGTATCGCGCCAGCACGGCCCGCAGAGGCCGAACTCGCTATCGACCAAAGTGTCGCAGAGCAGGCAGCGCGGCGGGTAGACCAGCCGCAAAGCCGTTTGAAAAGCCGATAGCATCATCCTATCTAGCGCTCCATGACTAGCCCCCTGACAGACAGAGAGGCGCTCTGCCGCCAGAGGGTGCGCGCCGCGCGTGCACCGATCGGCTTTCTGCACCAAGCCGCGCGCGACGAGATCGAGGATCGCCTGTCACTGGTTAACAAATCCTTTCAGGATGCCGTGGTGATCACCGGCCACCCGATGCACTGGCAGGGGATGCACCCGAGCGAGCGGATCGTGCCAGACGAGGACACGCTCGCCCTCACTCCCGGCGCGCAGGATCTGGCCATTCATGCCATGGCCCTGCACTGGGCGAACGATCCCGTGGGTCAGCTCATTCAATGCCGCCGGGCGCTGCGACCGGATGGCTTCTTTCTCGGCATCTGCCTCGGCGGCGAAACGCTGCACGAATTGCGCACCGCCCTGGCGCAGGCGGAATCGGATCTCTACGGGGGGCTTTCACCACGCGTGGCCCCAATGGCCGAAATCCGCGATCTGGGCGCGCTCCTGCAGAGGGCGGGCTTTGCCCTGCCGGTGGCCGACAGCCTCCGTCTGACGGCGAGCTACGAAAGCCCCCTGCACCTTATGCGCGAATTGCGCTTCATGGGAGAGGCCAACGCGCTGGCCCGCCGCAGCCGGAAAACGATGAAGCGCGGCCTGCTCGAAGCGGCCTCAAGGCTCTACGCACAGCATTTCAGCCTGCCCGATGGCCGAGTGCGGGCCACCTTCGAGCTGATCATCCTCACCGGCTGGGCACCCGACGAAAGCCAGCCCAAGCCGCTGCGTCCGGGCTCGGCCCGGGCGCGCCTTGCGGATGCCCTTGGCACGGCCGAAACGCCCCTGAAAGATTGACGCCACCGTTCAGGCGGTTATTTCACAGCAAGATCAGGGAAAAAGAGAAGACGCAGACCATGCCCGATGCGAGCAACCCGGCCAAACGGCCCGTTCATGCGCCCAGCACCCATCCCGCCATCCCGAAGGCGAAGACGGGTATCCTGCTCGCCAATCTCGGCACGCCCGACAATTACGACTACTGGTCGATGCGGCGCTATCTCAACGAGTTCCTCTCGGATCGCCGGGTGATCGATTACAGCCCCTGGAAATGGCAGCCGCTCTTGCAGCTCGTCATCCTCTCCAAGCGGCCCTTCACCAGCGGCGAGGCCTATAAATCCATCTGGAACGAGGAAAAGGGCGAAAGCCCGCTGATGACCATCACGCGCGACCAGACGACAAAGCTGCGCCACGCTCTGCAGGGGCGCTATGGCGATCAGGTAATGGTCGATTTCTGCATGCGCTACGGCAACCCCTCCACCAAGTCCAAGGTGCGGGAGATGGTCAAGGCGGGCTGCACGCGCATTCTCTTCTTTCCGCTCTATCCGCATTATGCCGGCGCCACCTCCGCCACCGCCAACGATCAGTTCTTTCGCGCTCTGATGCAGGAGGCGTGGCAGCCGACCGCCCGCGTGGTGGAGCCCTATTTCGAGCATCCGCTCTATATCGAGGCCCTGGCCCAATCGGTGGAGCGCGCCTATGCGGAAATCGAAAACCGCCCAGACATTCTCGTCGTCTCCTATCACGGCATGCCGAAGCGCTACCTGATGCAGGGCGACCCCTACCACTGCCAATGCCAGAAGACGACGCGACTCTTGCGCGAGCGGCTCGGCTGGGACGAGACCGAGATCACCACCACCTTCCAGTCGGTCTTCGGGCCGGAAGAATGGCTGCGGCCCTACACGGTGGAAGAAGTGGCCCGCCTCGCCGAGGAAGACGGCAAGAAGCGCATCGCGGTGATCGCCCCGGCCTTCTCTGCCGATTGCATCGAGACCCTCGAGGAAATCAACGAGGAGATCCGCGAGAGCTTCGAAGAGGCTGGCGGCGAGGAATTCACCTACATTCCCTGCCTCAACGACGACGACGCGCATATCGAGGCGCTGCAGAGCATCGTCGAGAGCAACCTCAAGGGCTGGCTCGAATAGCCACGGCGCGCTGTTCAAATGCAAAGGGCGGCCCACAAGCCGCCCGTCATGCGTTTCGAACCTTGATCGAGCTCAGATGAGCAGCACCTGCGTGCCAACCTTGGTGAGGCCGAACAGTTCTTCGATATGTTCGTTGTAGAGGCCGATGCAGCCGTTCGACGAGCGCCGCCCGATCTTGCGCGTATCGTGCGTGCCGTGGATGCGGTAATAAGTCCAGCTCAGGTAAAGCGCGTGGGTACCGAGCGGGTTATCCGGGCCCGGGCCAACGTAGCTGGGCCAATCGGGGTTACGCTCCAGCATCGAGGGCGTGGGGCGCCACTCGGGGCCAACCACCTTCTGCACCACCTGGGTGCGGCCACGGCGGGTCAGCTCCTCGGTCATCGGAACGGATGTGGGATAGAGCTTGTAGATGCTCTTGTCTTCCGACCAGAAATGCAACGCGCGTGAATAGGTATCCACGAGGATCGCCCCATTGTTGGTGTTGGAGAAATAGGGCTTCCAATCCAGCGCACGGAAGCTCGAAATGTTGTGCCGCACGGATTGGGAGATGTCTTTTTCCATCTCGATCGTGCTGGAACTGTTGACATCCTGCGCAAGCGCGGGCGCGCCGATGGCAGCCGCCGTGCCGACAAGGAACGAACGTCGGCTCAGACGATCCATCCGGGTCTTGTTCATCTTCACGTCTCCACTCTTGTGGCATGCCTGCTCGAATACGGGGCAGTTTATAATCTGCGACAGGCGCAGTCGCAATTCAAAGAAACGTCAATAGGCGAACTCGCGCGGAAAGTGGGTTTGCGTCACAACCTGTCGCGGGATAAACGGATACGAAATCGTAAAAAACGGATGGCTTGGCCTCATGACCCGTATCTTCGGACTTCTTCTCATCGCAATCATGGGCCTTTCGGCATGTGGCGGCCCCGTAAGCGAGCCGCCGCTCGGGCCGGATGGCAAGCCCCTGCCCAAGGTTTACCGCATTCGTGACGAATCGCGCGTGCAGTACAGCATGCTCGATGCCGTCAACTCGCTTCGGCAGGCAGCGGGTGTGCGCCCTGTCACGCTCAATGCACAACTGAATGCCGCCGCCGCCACCCATTCGCGTGACATGTCGCTGCAGAACCGCCCGTGGCACTTCGGCTCCGACGGCTCCTCGCCGATCGACCGGGTTCAACGCGTGGGCTACAATGGCCGTCTGATTGGCGAGAATATCTCCGAAACCTACGAGACGGAGACGGAGACGCTCGCCGCATGGGTGGAAGACGACACCACCCGCGAGGTGATTCTCGCGCCCGATGCCACCGATCTGGGTTTCGCGTGGGAGCAGGAACCCAGCGGCAAGATCTGGTGGACGCTGGTGATGGGCAATTCCGGCCTGTCGCCCCGCCCGTCGTCCTGAGTTGAAATCAGGGGAGGATGCTCACCGGCGTCCTCGTCTTCACCATGGCGTAGACCCACTCCATGTGACGGTTCTTCAGGGAGATGCACCCTTCCGTCCAGTCCGGGTCGTTCCGGCGCGGGTTGCCGTTGGGCCGCCCATGAATGAAGATATCGCCACCCGGGCTCTTTCCCTTGGAATGCGCGTAGGCACGATCATTCTCGTTCGGATACGAAATCCCGACCGAGAGATGAAACGCGCTGCGCGGGTTGCGTCTGTCGATGTAGTAATGGCCCTCGGGCGTCTTGCCGTCGCCCTCGAACTGTTTGTGGCCCACCGGCGCAAAGCCAAGCTCCACCGGATAGCTGCGCAGCACCCGCTCGTTGTGCATCAGGAATAGCCGTCTGTCGCCCTTGTCGACGATCACGCGGGTCACTTCCGGCCCGTTATAGGTCTTGAATTTCGAACTGCACCCGGCCAGCCCGACGACAAGCAGGATGATCCCCAAGATTTTGACTGCCCGCATGACGCGACCCTCGAAACGAACGTTGTCTTGTTTTCTTTGTGTCTTACCCGAAATGGGGGGACTCTTCACTCAAAAAGTGAGGCTCAGGCTAGGTGCGCCGAAACGCGGCCACGAGCTCCACATGGCTTGACCAGAGAAACTGATCGACCACGCGCAGCTCTTCGAGACGGTATCCCTGCGCGACCAGCGTCGCCGCATCTCGGGCAAAGCTCACGGGGTTGCAGGATACATGCACGATCACCGGCACGTCGCTTTGCGCGAGCTCCGCGATCTGCGCCTCGGCCCCGGCGCGCGGCGGGTCGATCACCGCCGCGTCAAAGCGGGAAAGATCCGAGGCCACGAATGGCTGGCGGAAGAGATCGCGCGTTTCGGCGGTGAGCGGCTTCAGCCCCGAGCCATGCCGCCAGCACGCCTCGAGCGCATGCACCATCTCGCCCGCGCCTTCCACCGCGTGAACGCGCGCCTGCCGGGCAAGCGGCAAGGCGAAGGTGCCGCACCCGGCGAAAAGATCGATTACATGACGCCGCCCCTCGACGATGCGCAGCACATCGGCTCGCAGCGCCTCTTCGCCTTCGCGCGTTGCCTGCAGGAACGCCCCTGGCGGGGGCACCACGGAGATACCGTCGAAGCTCTGTTTCGGCGGCATGGCAGTGAGCAGCGTCTCGCCATTCCAGGCAAGCCGCGCAATCTTGTGCGCATTGGCGATCTGCGCAAGGTCGAGCTGCAGGGGCCCGTCGAGTGCCTTGCCATCCTCCACGGCGATGTCGAGACCCACCTCGGAAAGCGTGGCGGCGACCCGCAGCGCACCCTTGCGGCTCGCGCCGGCCTCGGCAAGCGCCCGGGCGATCTCCAGCCCCGGCATCAGCCCGGGATGCAGCAGCAGGCAATCGGGTATCTCGGTGATCACATCGGAGCGCCGGCCATGAAACCCGGCCATCGCGCCCTTCTTGGTGCGGCGCGCAGAAAAGGTGGCGCGGCGCCTCGAGCCGGGCGGCGACACGGCCGTGGGCAAGAGCCTCTCCGGCCTGAGCCCATGCGCCTCGAGCGCGGCGTTTACGATCTCTTCCTTCCAAGCCGTGAGCGCTTCGGGCCGCATGTGCTGCATCTGGCACCCGCCGCATGACTTGAAGTGCCGGCAAGGCGGAGAAACGCGCAGATCGGAGGGCGTGAGGATGCGCATCTCCTCCAGCCTGTCGCCCTCGAGCCGGCCGGTCACCACCTCGCCCGGCAGCGCGCCCGGCACGAATACCGGGCCGTCGGCCACCCCGTCGCCAAGATGGCCAAGCCGCGTGATACGATACTCCGTCACCTGCTATTCCGCCGCTTCTTCCACGTCATCGGCATTGAGGAACCCGCCAGATTGGCGCTGCCAGAAGGTGGCATAGAGCCCGCCTTGCGACAAGAGATCCGCATGGTTGCCCTGCTCGGCGATCCGCCCGTCATCCAGCACGATGATCCGATCCATCTGCGCGATGGTCGAAAGCCGGTGCGCGATGGCGATCACCGTCTTGCCTTCCATCATGCCGTAGAGCGTGCGCTGAATGGCCGCCTCCACCTCGCTGTCGAGCGCGCTTGTGGCCTCGTCGAGCAGGAGGATCGGCGCATCTTTCAGCATCACCCGCGCCAGCGTGATCCGCTGCCGCTGCCCGCCTGAAAGCTTCACGCCGCGCTCGCCCACATGGGCATCGTAGCCGGTGCGCCCTTCCGGATCCTGCAGATCGAGGATGAACTCATGCGCCTCCGCCTTGCGCGCCGCGGCGATCACCTCTTCCTCGCTGGCACTGGGGCGGCCATAAAGGATGTTGTCACGCACCGAGCGGTGCAGAAGCGAGCTGTCCTGCTGCACCATCCCGATCTGGTCACGCAGGCTGTCTTGCGTCACATCGGAAATGTTCTGCCCGTCGATCAGGATGCGCCCGCCTTCCACGTCGTAAAACCGCAGAAGCAGCTTGATCAGGGTCGATTTACCCGCGCCCGAGCGCCCCACGAGGCCAATCTTTTCACCCGGCGCGATGGTGAGTGAAATCCGGTCGAGCCCGCCTGCACCGCGCCCGTAATGGTGCGACACGGCCTCAAGCTCGATCTGACCCTCGTGCATCATCAGTGGCTTGGCATCGGGCTTGTCGACCAGGTCGATCGGCTGGGCGATGGTTTCCATCCCTTCGGCCACCACACCGAGCTGCCGGAAGAAAGTGGTGAGGGCCCACATGATCCAGCCGGTCATGGCGTTGAGCCTGAGTGTCAGCGCCGTTGCGGCGGCTACCACGCCCACGCTCGCCAGCCCCTGCATCCAGAGCGCCACGGCCCAGCCAACGACGCCCACGATCAGCAAACCGTTGAGCAAAACGAGAACCACATCCATGATCGTGTAGATCCGCATCTCGGCGCGGAAGGTGGTGCGGGTGTTCTCGATGGCTTCCTTCGCGTATTCCAGCTCTTTCTGGTGATGCGCGAAGAGCTTCACGGAATGGATGTTGGTATAGGCATCCACCACCCGGCCCGTAACCTGCGAACGCGCGTCCGAAGCCGCCTTCGACGCCGGGCCGACGCGCCGCATCGTCCAGCGCACAAGGAGGCCATAGAGCCCGAGCCAGATGAAGAGCGGCAGCGCGAGTCGCTGGTCGGCGTCTGACAGTAGGATCACCGCGCCCACCACGTAGGCCATCGAGAAGGTGATGGCATCGAACACCTGAAAGACGACCTCGCCCGCGGCGGGCGGTGTCTGCATGATCCGGTTGCTGATGCGCCCCGCGAAATCGTTCTCGAACCAACCCACCGATTGCCGCAACACATGCTTGTGCGCCCGCCAGCGAATGAGCGTGCCGAAGTTGGGCAGGATCGTATTGTTGAGCAGCAGAACATCCAGCGCCTGCACCAGCGGTCTGAGCACGAGGATGAAGACAGCTACCGCGATGAGTTCGAGACCGTGCTCGCTCCACACCGCCTGCGGATCGCCAGAGAGCATGTCAACGATCCGACCCATGTAATAGATCAACCAGATCTCTATGGCCGCAACCAGAACCGACATGACCGCGGTATACGCGAAGACCTTTCTGAAGGGCTTCGCATAGGCCATCATGAAAGGCCAAAGACGTGTGGGAGGCGTGTTGCTTTCCTCGTACGCGCAATACGGATCGACGAGGTTCTCAAAAAATCTGAACATTTGGAAAGTCCTGAAAAGGGGGCGCAAGAACGGGGTCGGCATCTGCCGCAGCCCGGTATCCTAGGGGCGAGTTATGGGCCTCAGCCCAACCAGATCCCGCGATACATCCTGCATCCCTCCTTCGTCAGTCTGGCCAAGATGCGCCAAACCCTTCGCAAAAGTCAATTGAAGTCTCCATGACAGCTCAGCCGAGCAGGTCATCCCGGCCAAGTGTGCAGCCCGAACGAAGCCATCTCGCCTCGAGTTCCGCCAGTTTTCGCCCAAGCTCGGGGCCTTCGAATGCCGGCATGAGATCCGCGGCGGCAACCGGAAATTTCGCGCGGGCACCCTTTTCCAAATCGCCCATTTCGGCATCGGATGGGGCCGCGTTGGCGTAGGCGCCGCGCAGAAGCAGAGCATCGCGGCCCAGGTCCATGCCATGACGGTAGCCAAGTTCGAGCGGCGGCATGGCGCTGGCGGAAAGCTCGGCAAGCTGCCCGAGCTGGCGCGCCTGTGCCTTGCTGAGCCGCAACCGCTCCGCCACGCCTTCGCCGCCGAGCGCGGCAAGGCGGCGGACGGGGTCGGGCGCGGTTTCCCCTTCCAGATGCACCAGCGGCGCGAGAAACCTGTCATCGGCGCCGGGCAACACGGCAGCCAGCACACCCGCCGCACGCATCGACGCAACCGAAGGCGCCGGGTCGGGCGCCGCAAGCAGCTTGAGCAGTTCTGCGCCTACCCTCTCGCGCGAGAGTTGCCCCAGCCCCTCGAGCTCGGCGGCACAGGCGGCAAGACCCTCGGCATCCGGGCCCGCCTGCATATCGCCATACCACGCGTGAAACCGGAAGAAGCGCAGGATGCGAAGGTAATCCTCTCGGATCCGCGCCACGGGGTCTTCGATGAACCGCACACGGCGCGCCTTCAGGTCTTCGATCCCCTCGAGCGGGTCCAGCACGGTGCCATCGGGGTTTGCATACAGCGCATTCATGGTGAAATCGCGCCGCCGGGCATCCTCGGCGATGTCGGTGGAAAAGGCGACGGTGGCATGACGACCGAAGGTTTCCACGTCTCGCCGGAAGGTGGTAACCTCATGCGGAATGCCACCGGACACAACCGTGACGGTGCCATGCTCGATACCGGTGGGCACCGGCTTCAGCCCCGCGGCCTCGCTGGCCTCCATCACCTCCTCGGGCCAGGCGTCGGTGGCGATGTCTATGTCATGCACTGGCGCACCGAGCAGCGCGTTGCGCACGCAGCCACCAACGAAAAACGCGCCATACCCGGCCTTCTTAAGCGCATCGGCCACCGCCTGCGTTTCGTCGCGTTTCAGCCATGCGCCTTCGATCTTCATCTCGCCGTCGCCGTATCGGCCAGGGTGCGAAGGATGCGTGCGGTGGCGCCCCAGATGTAATAGGGGCCGAAAGGCACGGTATAGTAGTGCCGGCGCGTTCCGCGCCACCGCCGCGACTGAACAAAATAGCGCGCGGCCTCCAGCACATGCGCAAGGGGCACGTGAAACACCTCCTCCACCTCGCCCGGCTCCGCAATCGGGGTGAAGGGGCCTCGGACCAGCCCGATCACGGGGGTCACGTCAAAGCCGGTCACCGTTTCATGCGTTGGCAGCGTACCGAGAACCTCGACGCTGGCACGCGGCAGCCCGATCTCCTCATGCGCCTCTCTCAACGCTGCATCGGTTATCGTGGCGTCGCAGGGGTCTTGCTTGCCGCCGGGAAAGGCGATCTGGCCCGGATGATGCTTGAGCGCGGAAGAGCGTTTGGTGAGATAGAGCCGGGCCACACCCTCGGCTACCTGCACCGGCACCAGCACCCCGGCGGGCCGCAGCTTGCGGCCTTCCGGGAGTACGATGCCGGGGTTCAGGTCGTAATCCGACGAGGCGTTCCGCGCGCGCTCGACGGCGGCGCGCAGCAGTTCGGCCGTGTCAGTCTCCGTCATCGGGCGGCTCCTGCGCATCGAAGCCGAGCGTCGCAGGATCTAGCTCGTAATGCGCTCCGCAGAACTGGCAATCGGCGGTGACGATGCCCTCTTCCGTTGTCATCGTGGCGATGTCGTCGGCGGAATAGATCGAAAGACTCTGCCGCACGCGCTCTTCCGAACAGGTGCACCCAAAGCGCACAGGCTGGAACTCGTAGGCGCGCGGCGCTTCCTCGTGGAAGAGACGCACGAGCAGGTCTGTCGGCGGCACGGTGGGGCCGAGCAACTCGAGATCCTCGACCGTGTCGAGCAGTATGTTCACGCGGTTCCAGTTCTCACGTTCGTCTTCGTGCACCACGTCTTCAGGCTGCAGGAGCCCATCCTCGCCCGAACCACCATCCGCCATCAACGGCGAGGCCTTGGGCATGTGCTGCACCATGATGCCGCCGGCGCGCCAGTGCTCCGTGCCGCCCGCCTCTGTCGAACGCCCGAAGCTGAGCGCAAATCGCGTGGGCAGCTGCTCGGACTGCGCGAAATAGGCCTCGGCGCAGGCGCGGAGGCTTCCACCGGCGATTGGGGTGATGCCTTGGTAGGGTTCGGTGCCCGGGCCTTGATCGATCAACACGGCGAAGTAGCCATCACCCAACTGGGCGAAGGGGGTGTTATCCGTGATCTGCTCGGCGTCAAAGGCGGCGTAGGCTCTGATCCGGGCGAAATCGCCCTCTTTCTCAGGGGCGAAGTAATCGGTGGCGATCATCCGCACCGCACCCTGTGTCTGCACCTGCAGAGAGAGCTTCCACCGGAGCTTGATGGTTTGTCCGATGAGCGCCGTGAGCAGCGCCATCTCGGCCACCAAGGCCTCGACGACAGGCGGATAATCATGCTGCCGCAGAATACCGCTCAGCACGCCGTCGAGCCGAGCGAGCCGCCCGCGCATGTCGGAAGCGTCGAGTTGGAATGGCAGGATCGTATCATCCCACGCGATTTTCTGTCCGAGTGTCATGGAGTTTCCTTGCGGGCCGAAATTTGGCATATCGCGACTATATAAGATGAACCTTTCCTCATCCAAGAGAGCGCGGATGTACAGACGTTATGGCGAGCCTCCCCGGAAGAACACGCGGTATCGGCGGCGTGTGGGCGTATACGCGATCTTGCCGAGGGCCGGCGCGCTGCTGCTCACACATCAGGCCGAGCCCGATGACGAGGTGCAGCTGCCCGGTGGCGGTGTCGATCCCGGCGAATCACCCCTGCGCGCGCTTCATCGCGAGGTCTGGGAGGAAACCGGCTGGACGATCGGCGCGCCGCGACGGCTGGGAGCGTTTCGTCGCTTCGTCTACATGCCGGAATACGACATGCATGCCGAGAAGGTTTGCCTGATCTACGAGGCAACGCCGGTTCGCATGCTGGGCGGCCCCTCCGAACCCGGGCATGCCGCGCTCTGGGCCGCGCCGCAAACGGCGCTGGAGTTGCTGGGCAATGCCGGTGACAGGGCCTTTCTCAGCCGGTGGATAGCGGCCGCTTGAAATCCAGCAGCACGGCCGAGATGTCATCGGTGAAACCGGCTTCGCCACCGAGGCTTTCAAGCTCCCACAAGAGCGCGTCCAGAGCCTCGGGCCCGGGCTGGCCGGCAAGCTGCTGCATCAGCGCTGCAACGCCCGACTCGCCCATGGTCTCTCCGCTTCGTGTTGCGAAATCCACCAGCCCGTCGGAATGGACGAGCACGCGGTCGCCGGGCGCAAGCGCGATTTGCACCGTGTCATAGCGCGCATCCTCGATGATCCCGAGCGGCAGGCCACCCTCGCCCACCTGCTCCATCCTGCCATCGGAACGCTGCACCAGCGGGCACGGGTGGCCTGCCTGGGTGAATTCCATCTCGCCGCTGTCGAGATCGACCATTGCCAGCAACATGGTGAAATAGTGCTCCGTCTCCACCTCGCCGTAGATCGCCTCGTTGAGCAGCGTCACCGTTTCGGCGGTGGGCCGGGCGCTGGCGGCGCCATTTCGAGAGACTCGCAGGGCGATGTTCTGCTCCGGCGCGGTGGCCGAAAGGTAGCCTGCAAGTCGGGCCGTCATCATCGCGGAGCTCACACCATGCCCGCACACATCGAGCCCGTAAATGCCCACGCGCCGCGCGCCCGCCGGAAACATCCCCACAAGATCGCCCCCGACGAGCCCGAGCGGGCGCAAGGCGAGCGACACCTCAAGCGTTCCGAAATCGCGATGACGCTCGCGCAAGAGCGATTGCTGCAGCTTGCGGGCCTCCTTCAGATCGCTGCGCAGAAGGTCGTGTGCGGCTTGCAGCTCATCCAGGGTCCGGGTGATGAGGGTGTTCTTTTCCTTGAGCTCGCGCTCCATGCGGAGCACCCGCTCGCCCGCCGCGATCCGTGCGCGAAGCTCCGCGCCGTTGACGGGCTTCGACAGGAAGTCATCCGCCCCGGCATCGAACCCGCGCGTAACATCCTCCTTTTCGGTCTTGGAGGTGAGCAGGATGAAGTATCCGTAACGATCCCGCAGCATCCGTCGGAACGCACGGCAGAAGGCGAGCCCATCCATTCCCGGCATCACCCAATCGCTCAAGATCAGGTCGGGCGCCTCGCGCGCGCAGATTTCGAGCGCCTCCTGCCCCGACCCGGCCTCGCGCACGAGATATCCCCAGCGCGAAAGAAGACGCGAGAGCAAAACGCGCTGCGCGCGGCTGTCATCGACCACGAGCACCGAGCGGATCGCCCGCGCGCCCGCCTCCGGCTCTACCTGCTCTGCAATTCGCTCCCGCACCGAGATCGCCCTCAAGGAAGGGCCTTCGATAGCGCGCGCCCCTTAACGCCGAATGAAAGCTCGAAATCCGTTCTTTCAAATTGGAAAGGAAGGAAACTCTTTACTCTTTTTGTGTCAGGCTTGATTCATGGTGCAGCCCGTTCGAGATATCCCCCTGATCGACTGGAGCCGTTGCGTTGAGTTGCGCGAGGAGGTGGGCCGGGAGGACTTCGCCGAGGTGGTCGAGCTCTTCCTCGCCGAGGCGGGGGCCGATCTGGCCGCGCTCGATCCATCCTTGCCGCCCGCTGCCCTGCGCGCGGCGCTGCACGGGTTGAAGGGCAGCGCACTCAACCTCGGGTTCGCCGCCTTCGCCGATCTCTGCCGGGAGTTCGAACAGGCAAGTCGCCACGATGGGCTCGCGAAAAAGGCACTGCAAACCTGCTTCGACGCTTCCAAAGCCGAGCTCGAGGCGGCGCTCACGCGCGCCGCTGTCGCCTAGATCAGGAATTCCGCCAAAATCTCGTCATTCGTGATGTCGCGGTAATCGTAGCCGGCCTCTTCCATCGCGCGCTTGATCCCGGCAAAGTTCTCAGGCCGCGTCGTCTCGATCCCGATCAGGACCGAGCCGAAGTTACGCGCCGATTTCTTGAGATACTCGAAGCGCGAGATGTCGTCTTCCGGGCCGAGCATCGTCAGGAAATCCTTCAACGCGCCGGGCCGCTGGGGCATCCGCAGCACGAAATACTTCTTGTTGCCCGAATAGCGCAGCGCGCGCTCACGCACCTCCGGCAGGCGCTCGAAATCGAAATTGCCGCCTGATGTGATGCAAACGACCCGCTTTCCCGCGATCTCTTCTCGCAGATCCTTCAACGCATCGACCGCCAGCGCACCCGCAGGTTCAAGCACGATGCCTTCCACGTTGAGCATCTCGATCATCGTCGTCGAGACCCTGTCTTCGCTCACCTGAAAGGCGCGGGAGGGCGATATGCCCTTGAGCCGGGCGAATGTCTTCTCGCCGATCTGGGCCACTGCCGCGCCATCGGCGAAGGTATCCACGTGGTTCAGCCGCACCGGGTGCCCGGCCTCGAGCGCGGCCGCGAGGCAGGCGCCGCCGCTCGGTTCGATCAGGGCATAATCCGTGGCCCCGCCGAAATAGCTGCTGATGCCAGCGGAAAGCCCACCACCGCCCACCGGCATCACGATCAGATCGGGCATGCCCTCCATTTGCGCCTCGATCTCCACCGCCACGGTAGCCTGCCCGACGATCACATCTTCATCGTCGAAGGGCGGCAGGAATTGCCCGCCGATCTCGGTGCAATGGCGCTTCGCCGCGGTGAGCGTGTCATCAAAATAGTCGCCGATCAGGCGGATCTCAACGTTCTCGCCGCCGAAAGTCTTGGTTTTCATGATCTTCTGTTGCGGCGTCGTGACCGGCATGAAGATCGTGCCGTGCACATCGAAATGGCGGCACATGAAGGCCATGCCCTGCGCATGATTGCCAGCGCTCGCACAGACGAAGGCGCGCGTATCGGGCCGCACGGCCAGCGTCTTCTGCATCGCGTTGAAGGCGCCGCGCAGCTTATAGGAGCGCACCGGTGTCAGATCTTCCCGCTTGAGCAGGATCTCGGCACCATAGCGCTCGGACAGATGATCGTTGCGCTGGAGCGGCGTGGGCTCGAACACGTCGCGCATCGCGGCTTCGGCCGCCCTTGCAAGGTCTTGAAACTCGGTCATGCCCGCCTCCCTGTCGCAATCGTCGCGCACTGGCAAGGGATACTTGGGCATACAGGCTGCCGAACCCTGCTCATACCTTGCTCAAAGCGTCAAAAGCCGATAATCGCCTCGGCCAACACTCTTTGCATGGGGAACGTGATGGCCGCTCCGAAGAAAGTCGTTCTCGCCTATTCCGGCGGGCTGGATACCTCGATCATCCTGAAATGGCTGCAAACCGAATATGGCTGCGAAGTGGTGACCTTCACCGCCGATCTGGGCCAGGGCGAAGAGCTCGAGCCGGCCCGCAAGAAGGCAGAGCTGCTCGGGATCAAACCGGAGAACATCTATATCGAGGATGTGCGCGAGGAATTCGTGCGCGATTTCGTCTTCCCGATGTTCCGCGCCAACGCGCTTTATGAAGGGCTCTACCTGCTCGGCACCTCCATCGCCCGCCCGCTGATTTCCAAGCGGCTGGTGGAGATCGCCGCCGAAACCGGGGCCGATGCCGTGGCCCATGGCGCGACTGGCAAGGGCAACGACCAGGTGCGCTTCGAGCTGGCGGCCTATGCACTCAACCCCGACATCAAGGTCATCGCCCCGTGGCGACTCTGGGATCTGACGAGCCGCACCAAGCTCATCGATTTCGCCGAGGCCAACCAGATTCCCATCGCGAAGGACAAGCGCGGCGAGGCGCCCTTCTCGGTGGATGCGAACCTTCTTCACACATCCTCCGAGGGCAAGGTGCTGGAAGACCCCGCCGAGATGGCGCCCGATTATGTCTACCAGCGCACGGTGCATCCCGAGGACGCACCTGATGAGGCCGAGTTCATCGAGGTAGGCTTCGAGAAGGGCGACGCGGTGAGCGTGAACGGCGAGGCGCTTTCACCCGCCGCGCTGCTCACAAGGCTCAACGAGTTGGGCGGCAAGCACGGTATCGGGCGGCTCGACCTCGTGGAAGGTCGCTTCGTTGGCATGAAATCGCGCGGGATCTACGAAACGCCTGGCGGCACGATCCTGCTCGAGGCGCATCGCGGCATCGAGCAGATCACGCTCGACCGGGGCGCGGCGCATCTGAAAGACGAGCTGATGCCGCGCTATGCCGAGCTGATCTACAACGGCTTCTGGTTCTCTCCCGAGCGCGAGATGCTTCAGGCCGCGATCGACACGAGCCAGAAGCATGTGACCGGCACGGTGCGGCTCAAGCTCTACAAGGGATCGGCGCGCACAGTGGGCCGCTGGTCGGAGCATTCCCTTTATTCCGAGGCGCATGTGACCTTCGAAGAAGATGCCGGCGCCTATGACCAGAAGGATGCGGCGGGCTTCATCCAGCTCAACGCGCTGCGGCTCAAGCTGCTCGCGGCGCGGGATCGTCGCCTCAAGGGCTGATCCGCGCTTCGAAGAGCGGGGTGTAATAGGGCATGGCGGCGTCGCTGAGAGCCGCCTGTGCCGCGTCAAGCTCCGGCAAGGATCCTTCCGCTGGGGCAAAACCGGTGGAGCGATGCACCGCCTCATACCAATGCGCGGCCCAGATGCCATCATCCGGGTGCCCGCCTTCGGGCCATGAAAGCATCGCTGGCGTCCATGCGAGCCCGATCGCCTCGCAAAGCCGCCGAAGCATCCGCTCCGGGTCGCGCCGGATATCGGCGGAATCGATCACCACAGGGCTCTTCGCTTCGCGCTTCAACTGCTCGTAAAGCTCGAACTGCTGAACGAAGCCAATGTCGGCCAGCGTCGGCGCTTCGTATTTCGCCGAGAAGCTCGCCGCCACGCGGGCCGGGTGACGGATGAGAAACACGTTGGTCACGTCGCCGATCCATCCGCGCGAGATCTCCGGAAGCATGTGCTGCGTCATGTGCTTCTGGTAGAAATGCGGCTTTTTACCTGGCACCGGGCCAAGAAGCGCCCCGATCACCTCTTCCGGCTCCTGCGGCTGAGACGCGAGAATCTCTTCCCGCATCGGATGATTCAACCCGGTTCGTGCGAGATAGGCAGCGTAGAAGGGTTCGTCGACCACGGCGCAATCACCCCGCGCCGCGAAGGCATACATCATCGCGGTAGACAGGTTGCGAGGGCCAGACCACATGGCAATGCGCATGTCAGCCGCTGCTCCTTTGGGCATGAGTAGCGAAAACCCCGCCGCAACCCTGTTTCAAATCCGGTTCCATGCGCGCTCCACCTGTAACAATTCGCCCCTGCACCCCTGATCTTCATCACGAACCGGGGCCAATTCGCTGGCCTTGAGTAAACTCGGCTCACCTGTCCGTGACAAGCGGCAGGCATGTCTTGGCGGAAATTCGACCCTCGGGCAGACTGTACTCATATCACCGGAGGGTTCCGTCATGATCATTCATCTGAAGGAAATCAAAGCCGCGCTTCTTGCCGCGCTCATCGTGGTTGGCGTGGGCGTGCAATGCACCAAGGCTCGGGCTGCGGGCACCGAGGTGCTTACCGTGGCAGGTGGCTGTTTCTGGTGCGTCGAGGCGGATTTCGAAAGCGTGCGCGGGGTGAAGGAGGTTGTTTCCGGCTATACCGGGGGCAAGACGAAGAACCCGACCTATAAGGAAGTGACCCGCGGCAATACCGGCCACTATGAGGCGGTGCAGATCTACTACGACCCGGCGCAGGTGTCGCAGGAGCAGCTCTTTCATCTCTTTTTCCGCTCCATCGACCCCACCGATGCGGGCGGGCAATTCTGCGACCGTGGTTCGAGCTACCGTAGCGCCATCTTCGTGAGCGACAGCAGCCAGAGGCAAGCGGCCGAAGCCGCGAAAGCGAAGGCGCGCTCCGAGCTTGGCCGCAACATCGTTACGCCGATCCTTGGTGCCAGCACCTTCTACAAGGCGGAAGACTATCACCAGGATTACTACAAGGGTCAGAAGATCATCCTCACGCGCGGCGGGCCAAAGCGGCAGGCGCAGGCCTACAAGTTCTATCGCGAGGGGTGCGGGCGTGATAAGCGCATTCGCCAACTGTGGGGAGCGGATGCACCGTTCATCGGCAGCTAGGCGAGAAACCGATCTACCTCAGATGCAGAGGGGATGGCATCCGCTGTCCCCTTTTTCGTAACAGACAGGGACGCGGCGGCGCTGGCTCTTTCAAGCGCATGCTCTGGCGAAAGACCCATAGAGAGGCCTGCCACCATGTAGCCGGCAAGCGTGTCGCCCGCACCGGTTGTATCGACAACTTGCACTTCTTTGGCCTGAACAGAAACTGTTTTCGCCGATTCACGGCTGAGCAATTCGGCCCCTTCGGCGCCTTTCGTCACAAGCACGCAAGGCACCGGCAGATCAGCAACCGCGATGCCCAGATCCTCTGCCAGCTGCCGCGCTTCGACCGCATTCAGAAAGAGCAAGCTCACATGCGGCAGCACCGCCCTTGCCGCCTCCGCATCGAAGGGCGCCGCGGAATAGGCCACATGCAAGCCACGCTCCCGCGCCGCCTTCGCCGCTTCCGGAACATGCGAGGTTTCGTTCTGCAGCATCAGCCAATCGCCGGGCGAAGCCTCTTCCAGAGCGACGTTGATCACTTCGAGGTTCTGTTCGGCGTTCGAGCCGGGGTAGATCACGATCTGGTTTTCGCCCTCTCGGTCGATCATCACGATGGCATGGGCCGTTGGGGTCTCTATCGTCCGGATGAAACGCGTATCCACCCCATATCGCGCGAGTTTTTCCACCAGCCAGCCGCCTTCGGGCCCGACTGCCCCGATATGGCGCACCTTCGCCCCGGCCTGCGCCGCCGCAACAGACTGGTTGGCGCCCTTGCCGCCCAGCCCGACCGAGTACGCGCTTGCGGCCAGGGTCTCGCCCGGGCCGACCAGCCGCGGAAGCTCGTAAAAATGATCCGCGTTGATCGACCCAAGATTTAGGATCATGCGGGTCAACCCACCTTGCAGGCGGCGAGAACCGCCATGTTGAGGATATCGGAAGCCGTGGAGGTGGTGGAGCAGATCTGGATCGAACGGTCTATTCCCGCCAGAATCGGCCCGATCACCGTGGCGCCCGCCATTTCCTGCATGAGCTTGGTGGAGATCGAGGCGGAGTGCCGCGCCGGCACCACGAGGATGTTGGCAGGCCCCGTCAGGCGCTGGAAGGGATAGGCATCCTGCGCATGCGGGTTGAGCGCCACATCCACCGTCATCTCTCCCTCGAACTCGAAATTCACGCCCCGCCGCTCCAGCACGAGCGGCGCGCGGTGCATCTTTTCGGCGCGCTCGGATTTCGGATAGCCGAAGGTGGAGAAGGAGACAAAAGCCACCCGAGGCTCGACGCCGAGGTTGCGCGCCACCGTCGCGGCCCGCTCGGCGATGGTGGCGAGGTCTTCCTCGTCGGGCCATTCATGCACGAGAGTGTCAGTGACGAACACGATCCGCCCCTTGTGCAAGAGCGCCGTAACCCCCACAGCGCCATGTTCTGCATCGGCATCGAACACGTGGTTGATCCGCTCGAGCGCATGGGCCGATTTGCGCGTGGCGCCCGTTACCAGCCCGTCACCGTGGCCATGCGCCAGCATCATCGCGGCAAACACATGCCGATCGCGCGCGGCAAGGCGGTGAATATCCTGCCGGTCGAAACCGCGCCGCTGCAGCCGTTCGTAGAGAAATTCCTTGTAGGTTTCAAAGTGTTCCGTCTTGGCGGCGTTGGTCACCTCGATTTCGGGCACGGCATCGCCCAGTCCCGCGGCCTCGAGCTTGGCCTTTACATCGTCGTCACGGCCAACGACCACGGCCTGCCCGAAACCCGAACGCTGGTATTGCACTGCCGCGCGCAGCACGCGCACATCGTCGCCCTCCGCAAAGATCATCCGGGCCTGCGCATTGCGTGCCCGCGCGTTGATCGAGCGCATGATCGAGGCCGTCGGATCGAGCCGTGATTTCAGCGCCTGTTCATAGGCGTCCATATCCACGATGGGGCGCCGCGCGGCGCCGGTTTGCATGCAGGCCTTGGCCACGGCGGGCGGAATGGTGTGAATGAGACGCGGATCGAACGGCGTGGGAATGATGTAATCCCGCCCGAAAGCCAGCTTGCGATTGTAGGCCATCGCCACCTCGTCTGGCACATCCTCACGGGCAAGCTGGGCAAGCGCGTGCGCGCAGGCGATCTTCATTTCATCGTTGATCGCGCGGGCATGCACATCAAGCGCGCCCCGGAAGAGATAAGGGAAGCCCAGAACGTTGTTCACCTGGTTCGGATAATCCGAGCGGCCCGTAGCCACGATCGCATCGGAGCGCACTGCATGGGCGTCTTCCGGCGTTATTTCCGGGTCGGGGTTGGCCATTGCGAATATCACAGGGTCAGGCGCCATCGATGCCACCATCTCCGGCGTCACCGCACCTTTGACAGACACGCCGAGAAACACGTCGGCATCCTTCATTGCCTCTTCCAGCGTGCGCAGATCGGTCTTTACCGCATGGGCCGATTTCCACTGGTTCATCCCCTCGGTGCGGCCTTGGTAGATCACGCCCTTGGTGTCGCAGACGATACAATTGTCATGCCGCGCGCCCATGGTCTTGAGAAGCTCGATGCAAGCGATGCCCGCGGCGCCGGCTCCATTGAGCACGATCTTGCAATCCTCAATCTTCTTGCCGGACAGCTGCAGGGCGTTCAGCAGCCCCGCGGCGCAGATCACGGCGGTGCCGTGCTGGTCGTCATGAAACACCGGGATGTCCATGGTTTCCTTGAGTGTCTGCTCGATGATGAAACACTCCGGCGCCTTGATATCCTCGAGGTTGATACCGCCAAAGGTGGGCCCCATGAGCTTCACCGCGTTGATGAAGGCCTCAGGGTCTTCCGTGTCGAGCTCGATGTCGATCGAGTTGACATCGGCGAAACGCTTGAAAAGCACCGCCTTGCCCTCCATCACCGGCTTCGAGCCCAGCGCGCCGAGATTGCCAAGGCCCAGCACCGCAGTGCCGTTGGAGATGACCGCCACGAGGTTGCCCTTGTTGGTGTAGTCATAGGCCAGCTCGGGGTTGGCCGCGATCTCCTCGCAAGGCACCGCAACGCCGGGCGAATAGGCCAGCGAAAGGTCGCGCTGCGTGGTCATCGGCACGGTGGCGGTTACCTCGAACTTGCCGGGCGTGGGCTCGAGGTGAAAGGCGAGGGCTTCCTCGCGGGAGAACTTGGGATTCGGCATCTCGCTCTGTCTTCTTGGAAATTCGGTCAGACCTGCATAGCCGGGCTTCGCGCATGTCTCAACAGGCACGAGTTTCCGGTTTCGCTGGTCGGGCACGGTTTGTAAGCTGGCGCGCAACCAGTTCGGGGGATGACGTGACCTCACAGCAGCCAGCCGTGACGCCGATGATGGCGCAATACATGGAGATCAAGGCGCAGTATCCGCAGGCGCTGCTCTTCTACCGGATGGGCGATTTCTACGAGCTATTCTTCGACGATGCTGTGGCCGCGGCCGAGGCGCTCGATATCGCGCTCACCAAGCGGGGCAAGCATCTGGGCGAGGATATCCCGATGTGCGGCGTGCCGGTTCATTCGGCCGAGGGCTACCTGCTGACTCTTATCCGCAAGGGCTTTCGCGTGGCCGTGTGCGAGCAGATGGAAGACCCGGCGGAGGCAAAGAAGCGCGGCGGCTCGAAGGCGGTGGTCCGACGCGACGTGGTGCGGCTCGTAACCCCCGGCACGCTCACCGAGGAAAGCCTGCTCGATGCAAGGCGACACAATTATCTTGCCGCCTTTGCGAGGGTGCGGGGGGAATGCGCGCTGGCATGGGTCGATATTTCCACCGGCGCATTTCACGTGATGCCGCTGGCCGAAGTACGCCTCGGGCCGGAGCTGGCCCGACTTGCGCCAAGCGAATTCGTTCTTTCGGAAACGGATGTCGCGGATATGCGCGGCATCGCCGAAGAGGCTGGCACTGCCGTTTCGGAATTAGGGCGCGCCGCGTTCGACAGCACCGCCGGCGAGGCGCGGCTCTGTGCGCTTTTCGGGGTCGACACGCTCGAGGCCTTCGGCGCCTTCACCCGCCCCGAATGTTCCGCGATGGGTGCCATCGTGGAATATCTGGTGATCACGCAGAAGGGGAAGTTGCCGCTTTTGCGCCCGCCCCACCGCGATGCCCAGACAAACGCGATGCAGATCGACGCGGCCACAAGGCGCAACCTGGAACTCACCCATGCACTTTCCGGCGTACGCAGAGGCTCACTTCTGGCAGCGATCGACAGGACCGTCACGGCAGGCGGCGGGCGCTTGCTCGAGCGACGGATCTCTTCGCCGTCGCGCAAGCTCGAGATGGTGCGTGCGCGGCAGGAGTCGGTGGCTGTATTCGTCGATACGCCCGAGTTGCGCGACGATCTGAGAGCGGCGCTTCGGCGTGTGCCGGATATCGACCGGGCCCTTTCACGCCTCGGGGTCGACAGGGGCGGCCCGCGGGATCTGGCAGCCATTCGCAACGGGCTCGCACAGGCGCTCAACATCGCCAAGAGAGCCGAAACAGAGACTGTTCCAGCCCATCTCACCGAAGCCTTCGATGCGCTCCAAGGGCATGATGCCCTGCTCGACGAGCTCGATCAGGCGCTCGTTGCCGAGCCCCCACTTCTGGCGCGTGACGGTGGCTTCATCGCCGAGGGCTACGACGACGAACTCGACGAGGCACGCAAGCTGCGTGATGAGGGGCGCGCGGTGATCGCGGCGATGCAGGCCGATTTTGTTACGGAAACCGGTATTCAGAGCCTCAAGATCAAGCACAACAACGTGCTGGGCTATTTCATCGAAGTCACCGCGACCCATGCCGAGAAGATGCTCTCGCCACCGCTCAACGAGATCTTCAAGCACCGTCAGACCACCGCCAATCAGTTGCGTTTCACCACGGTGGAACTGAGCGAGATGGAAACCCGCATTCTCAACGCTGGCGGGCGCGCGCTAGACATCGAAAAACGGCTCTATGAAGGCCTGAAAGGCTCTGTTCTGGCCTGTGCAGGGCCGCTATCGCAAACAGCAAGCGCCTTGGCCGAGCTCGATCTTTGCGCCGCGCTTGCCGATCTCGCGGTGGCCGAAGACTGGTGCCGGCCGGTGGTAGATGAGAGCCGCGCCCTTCATATCGAAGGAGGGCGGCATCCGGTGGTGGAGCAAGCGCTCCGCGCGCAAGGCGGCGCGCCGTTCATCGCCAACGATTGCTCCCTCGGGGGCAACAGCGATATCTGGCTGCTGACCGGGCCCAACATGGCCGGCAAATCTACCTTTCTCCGCCAGAACGCACTCATTGCCGTGCTTGCCCAGATGGGTAGCTTCGTGCCTGCCCGGTCGGCGCATATCGGGCTTGTCAGCCAGCTCTTCAGCCGCGTTGGTGCATCAGACGATCTGGCGCGGGGCCGCTCCACCTTCATGGTCGAAATGGTTGAAACCGCCACGATCCTGAATCAGGCCGATGAGCGCTCGCTTGTCATCCTCGATGAAATCGGGCGTGGCACGGCCACCTATGACGGGCTCTCCATTGCCTGGGCCACTCTCGAGCACCTGCATGAAGTCAACAAGTGCCGCGCGCTCTTCGCCACGCATTACCACGAGCTCACCTCGCTTTCGGAAAAGCTCGAACGGGTCGATAATGCCACCGTCGCCGTGAAGGAGCATGAAGGCGATGTGATCTTCCTGCACGAAGTGCGGCAGGGCGCGGCGGATCGGAGCTATGGTGTGCAGGTGGCCAAGCTGGCGGGGCTGCCGAAATCTGTTGTGGAGCGGGCGCGCGTGGTGCTCGACGCGCTCGAGAAGGGCGACAGGGAGGGCGGTGGAAAACGCGAGGCCTTCATCGACGATCTGCCGCTCTTCTCGGTCGCGCCAAAGCCCGTCGAGCCTCCAAAACCCAGGAGCTCCGCTGCGGAAGAAAGGCTTAGAGTCATTTTGCCCGACGAGTTGACGCCCCGCGAAGCGCTCGAGCTCATCTACGAGCTCAAATCGCTGCTCGAGTCCTGAGGCCTAGCCCCGGAACGACGACACGCCCACCTGAGCCGGACGCAGGATGCGGTCATGCAGCATGAAGCCCTGCGCCGAAACCTGGATGATCTCTCCGGCGGTCGTGCCCGGCACCGGCGCCTCGAACATCGCCTCGTGCTGCTTCGGGTCGAACTTGTCGCCCACCGCCGGGTCGATCACGTGGATGCCGTGTTTGTTGAACACTTTGAGAAGCTCCCTCATCGTGAGTTCCACGCCCTCTATGAGCGGCCCGGCGATCTCTTTTTGCTCCTCGGTCACGGATTCAACCGCACGCTTCATGTTGTCGAACACGGGCAACATGTCGCGCGCGAGCTTCGATCCGCCGTAGTTCTCGGCCTCGGTCCGATCCTTCTGAGCACGTTTGCGCGCGTTCTCCGCATCGGCGAGCGCTCGCATGAACTTGTCTTGAAGGGCGTCGCGTTCGGCTCGCAGCGCTGCAAGCTCGTCAACTTCCTGCTCGGTCTCTTCGTAAGACGCGGCTGCGTTCTCTTCTGCCTCGGCCTCGGCGATATCGTCGAGAAACGGGTCTTCGTCACGCTTTGCCATCAATACACCTCTATTGTCTGTCGGCGATCAGCTTGCCTACGATCTGCGCCGTATAATCCACGATCGGCACGATCCGCCCATAGTTGAGCCGCGTCGGGCCGATGACCCCAACCGCGCCAATGATCTTTCGGTCTGCGTTCATATATGGAGAGACCACCAAAGAGGAACCCGAAAGTGAGAAAAGTTTGTTCTCCGAGCCGATAAAAATTCGCACACCTTCGCCTTCATCGGCCAGCTCGAGAAACTCCGCGATGTCGCGCTTACGCTCCAGATCGTCAAACAGGCTACGGATGCGCGAAAGGTCTTCTTCCTGCGCATCGGAATCGAGCAGGTTCGACCTGCCGCGCACGATGAGCCGCTCGTAACTGTCGGATTCGCCATCCCAAACCGCCAGCCCGCTCTCAACCAGTTGCTTCGCCAGATCGTCGATTTCGCGGCGGCGACGCTCGATTTCCTTCGAAACAACGCCCTGCAAGTCAGAGAGCGTTCGGCCCTCGATCATCGCGTTGAGAAAGTTCGCGGCCTCCCGCATGGAGCTCGGGGTTTGCCCGGGCGGCGGCACGAAGATCCGGTTTTCGACGTGGCCATCGGCGAAAACGAGCACCACCAGCGCGCGCTCCGGTGCGAGGCTGACGAACTCGATATGCTTGATTGGCGCCTCGCGCTTGGGTGCCAGCACCAGCGAAGCACCATGCGTCACGCCCGAAAGCGCCGAGCCGATCCTGTCGAGCGCGGCGGCTACATCGTCGGAATTGCTGGCGAGTGTTGCGTCGATCATCTCGCGGTCGGAGCTTTCGAGATCGCTCACCTCGAGAAGCCCATCGACGAACATCCGCAGCCCTTCTTGCGTGGGGATCCGGCCGGCAGAGATGTGCGGACTGTCGAGCAGGCCCATGTATTCGAGATCCTGCATCACGTTGCGAATGGTTGCTGCGCTGACCTTTTCACTCATGTCACGGGTGAGCGTGCGAGAGCCCACTGGCCCGCCAGTAGCGAGATAGGTTTCCACCACTCTGCGGAAGACTTCCCGCGAGCGTTCGTTCATCTCGTCGATCAGCTTGCCTGAGGTGCCCATTGCCTTTGTCATGCGTCTGCTACGTGATGTGTCATTAAAGAGCGCTTGGTCAAAACGTCAATCGGGGTTGCGTTTGTCATCGCGGCACATGTATCCCGAAGGCGTTTCAGCAAGCGAGGTGGCTCATGCGTCCGTCTGGGAGAGAGTTAAGCGAGATGCGGCAGGTTTCAATCGAAACCGGGGTTACCAAACATGCGGAGGGCTCCTGCATGATCCGCGTAGGAGATACCCATGTGCTCTGCACCGCCACGATAGAAGACAGGGTTCCGCCCTTCATCAAGGGCAGCGGGCTCGGCTGGGTCACCGCCGAATACGGCATGCTTCCGCGCTCCACCACCAGCCGGATGCGCCGTGAGGCGAGCGCCGGCAAGCAGGGCGGGCGAACGGTGGAGATTCAGCGCCTTATCGGGCGGAGCCTCCGCGCCGGCGTCGACCGCGTGGCAATGGGCGAGCGGCAGATCACCATCGATTGCGACGTGATCCAGGCCGATGGCGGCACACGCTGCGCCTCGATTACCGGCGGTTGGGTGGCGCTTAGGCTGGCGGTAAACAAGCTCATGAAGGCGGGCGATATCATCAGCGACCCCCTGATCGATCCGGTGGCGGCAGTCAGCTGCGGTATCTACGCGGGCCAGCCCGTTCTCGATCTTGACTACCCGGAAGACAGCGAGGCGGGAGTCGATGGCAACTTCATCATGACAGGCTCCGGCAGCCTGATCGAAGTGCAGATGAGCGCCGAAGGTTCGACCTTTTCGCGCGAGCAGATGAACACTCTGATGGATCTCGCCGCGAAGGGTGTGACAGAGCTCGTGGCGGTACAAAAAGCAGCGACCGATGCGTAAGTTTCCCGGCGGCAAACTGGTTGTCGCAACACATAACGCGGGAAAGCTGGAGGAGTTTGCGACGCTGCTCGCGCCCTACGGCGTGGATATCGTCGGTGCGTCGGACCTTTCGCTTGATGAGCCCGAGGAAACCGAAACCACCTTCGTGGGCAATGCCCGGATCAAGGCCCATTCCGCCGCGCGGGCCACAGGGCTGCCTGCGCTAGCCGATGACAGCGGGATAGAGATAGATGCGCTTGGCGGCGCGCCCGGTGTCTACACTGCGAATTGGGCCGAAACAGAGTCAGGGCGTGACTTTCTCCTCGCGATGACCAAGGCCCATGACAAGCTCTTGCAATCCGGCGCCCCGGAGCCTTGGACCGCGCGGTTTTGCTGCACGCTCGTGCTTGCCTGGCCCGACGGGCATGACGAGGTATTCGCCGGAACCGTCGAGGGTCGCGTGATCTGGCCGATGCGGGGAGCTCAGGGGCATGGCTATGATCCGATCTTCCTTCCGAACGGTCATTCGCAGACCTTCGGCGAGATGGAGAGTGAGGAGAAGAACCGCATCAGCCACCGCGCCGATGCGCTCGCAAAGCTCGTTCAGGGCTGCTTTGACTGACGATTGGCAAGCGGGCGGCTTCGGCCTCTATCTTCATTGGCCATATTGCGAGGCCAAGTGCCCCTATTGCGATTTCAACAGCCATGTCGCACGGCAAATCGATCATTCACGCTGGAAGAGAGCCTATCTTTCGGAGCTCGACCGCTTCGCGGAGCGGCTTCCAGGGCGGGTTCTGAACACTATCTATTTCGGAGGCGGCACGCCGAGCCTGATGGAGCCGGAGGTAGTGGCGGGGATTGTCGAGCGTATCCGGGCGCATTGGCCGGTCGCCAACGACTTGGAAGTGACACTCGAGGCCAATCCGGGCTCTGTGGAGGCAGGCAGGTTCGCTGATTTCGCCCAGGCCGGCATTTCGCGTATCTCCATGGGCGTGCAAGCTCTGAACGACGGGGATTTGCGCCGCCTCGGGCGGATTCACACCGTTTCAGAGGCTCGTCAAGCATTTGATATTGCTAGATATTATTTTGATCGTGTGAGTTTTGATCTTATCTATGCACGTCAGGGCCAAACTCCTGCGAAATGGCGCACCGAGCTTCAGGAAGCGCTCTCGATGGCGATTGACCACCTCTCGCTCTATCAACTTACAATCGAAGACGGCACCGCCTTTGCAGACCGTCAGGCGCGCGGGTTGCTCAGGGGGCTTCCGGATGAAGATCACGCCACCGAGATGTTCAAGATCACGCAAGAACTCTGCGAGGATGCGGGCATGCCAGCCTATGAAGTCTCAAATCATGCCAAACCTGGCTCTGAATCACGCCATAACATGATTTACTGGAGATATGGCGATTACATCGGCATAGGCCCTGGCGCTCATGGGCGCATCACATTCGATGGACAACGCCATGCGACTGAAGGCTACGCGCAACCGGCCCGTTGGCTGGACGCGGCCGAGGCGGGACGGGCCGACAAGGTTTTCGAGCCGGTCGGGCGCGATGATCAGGCAAATGAGTTCCTGATGATGGGTTTGCGCATGTCCGAAGGCGTCGATCTTCGTCGTTATAGCGCGATTTCCGGGCGCGACCTGCCGGAAGACGCCCTGGCACACCTCCGATCCATCGGGATGCTAGAAATCGAAGGCTCGACCCTGCGCACGACGGCTCAAGGCCGGATGGTTCTGAACGCCGTGCTCAAGGAATTGCTGATATCCTAGCCCGCACTCAGGATGCGGCAGAGATCGTCGAGCTGGTCAAGCGTATCGTAGGAAATCACGATCTGCCCGCTTTCCTTCCCGGGTCGGTGGTCTACCGTAACCTTCATACCGAGTTGCGCCGAAAGATCACCCTCGAGCGCCTTTGTATCCGCATCTTTCTCGGACGAGCCACCGCTCTTGGCCTTCTTCTTCTGCTCGCCGCCACCGGATGTGAAGCTCTTGGCCAGCTTCTCGGTTTCCCTCACCGAAAGACCCTTGGAAACCACCCGCTTCGCAAGGCTCACTGGGTCTTCCGCCGTGATCAGAGCCCGCGCATGCCCTGCCGAAAGCGCGCCCTGCTTGAGATAGGCCAGAACCTCTTCGGGCAGGCTCAGCAGGCGCACTGAGTTGGCTATATGGCTGCGGCTCTTGCCAAGCGCCGTTGCCAGCTTCTCTTGCGTATGGCCGAAGCGGTTCATCAATTGGTTGTAGCCCGCCGCCTCCTCCACCGGGTTGAGATCTGCCCGTTGCACGTTTTCGATGATCGCGACCTCGAGCACTTCGGTGTCGTCGAACTCCCGGATCAGGGCAGGAACCTCGTGCAGCTTGGCGATCTGCGCCGCACGCCAGCGCCGCTCCCCGGCGACGATTTCGAACATGCCATCCTTGCCCGGATGCGGCCTGACGATCAGAGGCTGTATGATCCCTTTTTCCTCGATCGACGCCGCCAGATCATCGAGCGCCTGCTTGTCGAAGCTTCGGCGCGGCTGATCGGGGTTGGGCGTGATCGTCTCGATGGGGAGCATCCTGTCGGGCGCTTTCGGTGCCGCACCCTCTTCGGCGTGGCTTTCGGCAACATCCGCCATCAGCGCGGATAGCCCGCGGCCAAGGCCCCTCTGTCTGCTGGTCTTCTTGTCAGCCATCCTGCCTCTCCCTTGTGCTATCTCAGGCCGCCACCGGCGCGATGTTCCGCATCATTTCCTGCGCCAGGTCTCGATAGGCCTGCGCACCCTTCGAGCCGGAGTCATAGCGCAGCACCGGCATCGCATAAGATGGCGCCTCGCTCACGCGAACATTTCGCGGGATGAGCGTTTTGAACACCAGATCCCCGAGGTTCTCCCGCGCGTCTTCCTCCACCTGAGCGGAGAGGTTGTTGCGCATGTCGTACATCGTGAGCACGACGCCTTCGATCCGGAGGTTGGGATTGGCCGATTGACGAACCTCACGAATGGTCAGCATCAGTTGCGACAAGCCCTCGAGCGCGAAGAACTCCGACTGCAGCGGAACAAGCACCGAATGCGCAGCAACCATTGCGTTGACCGTGAGCAGGTTGAGCGACGGCGGGCAATCGATCAGGATGTAATCGAAGGCAAACTGGTCGATCGCTGGCTGCCGAAGCGCATCATGCAGAAGAAAGCTGCGCTTTTCGTTGGAAATGAGTTCGATATCCGCCGAACTCAGATCGACCGTGGCGGGCACAATGCTGAGATTCGCCTCGTCGGTGCCCTGGATCACCTCTGAAAGCTCCACCTCGTCGAGCAAAAGCTCGTAGGTGGTGTAGGTGCGCTCGTCGGGCTCGATCCCGAGGCCGGTAGACGCATTGCCCTGCGGATCGAGATCAACGATCAGCACCTTGCAACCGGCCTCCGCCAAGGCAGCGCCAAGGTTGATCGTGGTCGTTGTCTTGCCAACACCGCCCTTCTGGTTTGCGACAGCGATGATTTTGGCGGGCTTCGGCCTGCTCGGATCAGACACGGGCAACTCCTGCGATGCTCAAGATAACGGGGCCATCTTCCGTCTTGCTTTTATCAACGTGGAGTTTGAACTTCCACGTCCGTTCCGCGGCTTCGAGTTCTTTTTTCCACGTCTCGCCCTTGGGAAAGATCGCCTGCCCGCTTGGAGCGAGATGCATTTCGGAATACCGCAGAAGCGTGGACAGATCAGCAAGGGCGCGAGCCGAGAGCACATCGGCTTCGAGCGGCTCCAACTCTTCCACCCGACGCGACAAGACAACCGCGGGCGCACCGGTTTCGCGGATAACCGTGCGCAGGAAGGCGCATTTGCGAATATCGCTCTCAACGAGCGTCACCTTCGTGGGCGAACCGATATGCTTCGCCAGAAGCGCGATCACGATGCCCGGAAATCCTCCACCGGAACCCATATCGACCCAATGGCGCACGGGATGACGGGCAAGATCATAGAGCTGCAGGGAATCGAGGATGTGCCGCGTCCAGAGATCGTCGATCGTCGACTTCGATACGAGGTTTATCCGCGCGTTCCACTTTCGCAGCAGGGCGGCATAGGCCTCGAGATCGTCCAGTGTTTCACGTGAAACATCGAGCCCGAGAGGCCCACTCATGCGGTCTTCTCGCGCTTTGTCTGCCGTAGGTTCGCAAGGATCAGCGTAAGGGCGGCGGGTGTCATGCCATCAAGGCGACCCGCCTGCCCGAGATTCGCTGGCCGTGCGGCGGAGAGCTTGGCCTTCAATTCGTTGGACAGCCCATCGATCCGCTGGAAATCGAACTCCGGAGGGATCATCAACGCCTCATCGCGCTTCATCATTTCCACATCGCGCGCCTGGCGGTCGATATAGTTGGCGTAGAGCGCGTCTTTCTCCAGCTGGCTACGCGTTTCGCTATCGATCTGGGCGAGCTCCGGCTCCAGAGCAATGAGCGTTGAAAAGTCGACATCCGGGAATGCGAGAAGCTGGAAGCCGCTCCGCCGCGCACCATCCTGATTTACCTTGAGGCCGACGGCGTGCAGCTGACGAGGCGTGCAGTTCACAGCATCGAGCCGTGCCTTGCCCTGCTCCAGCCGCTCAAGCTTGCTTTCGAAAAGTGCGCGGCGCCGCTCGCCTACGCATCCGAGGGTGATACCAAGCGGCGTAAGCCGCTGGTCCGCATTATCTGCCCTGAGAGACAGGCGGAACTCGGCGCGGGATGTGAACATCCTGTAGGGCTCCGTAACCCCTCGCGTAATCAGATCATCCACCATCACACCGATATAGCTGTCGGCGCGGCTGAAGATTGCGGGATCCTTACCCTGAACGGCAAGCGCGGCATTGAGGCCAGCCACAAGCCCTTGCGCCGCGGCCTCCTCATACCCAGTCGTGCCGTTGATCTGCCCAGCGAGATAGAGGCCAGGCACCGATTTCAAAGCCAGCGTTGCGTCGAGCGCGCGAGGGTCGACATAGTCGTACTCGATCGCATAACCCGGTTGGAGGATGCGAGCCTGCTCGAGCCCCTTTATCGAGCGAACATAAGCTTCCTGCACCTCTTCCGGCAGAGACGTGGAAATCCCGTTAGGATAAATCACGTTGTCCGAGAGGCTTTCCGGTTCAAGGAAAATCTGGTGCGAGCTCTTGTCGGCAAACCGCACGATCTTGTCTTCGATAGAGGGGCAATAGCGCGGGCCAACGCCCTCGATATGGCCGCCATACATCGCCGAGCGCGCGAGGTTGTCGGCAATGATCTGGTGCGTTCTTTCGTTGGTATGAGTGATCCCGCAAGATACCTGCCGCGCCGTCGGCTTCTCGGAGAGGAAGGAAAACAGCACCGGGTCTTTGTCGCCCGGCTGTTCTTCGAGGCACTCCCAATCGATGCTGCGCCCATCGAGCCGTGGGGGTGTGCCTGTCTTGAGACGACCGAGCGGTAGGCCAAAGCTGTCGATCCGCTCCGCCAGCTTGATCGAGGGCTTGTCGCCCATGCGCCCACCTGGGCGCGAAACATCGCCTATATGGATCACGCCGCGAAGGAACGTGCCGGTGGTAAGGATCACCGCACCCGCGCCGATCTCCGAGCCATCCGCAAGGCGCACACCGCACACGCGCTCACCAGACATGAGAAAATCCGCTGCCTCGCCCTCGATCACTTCAAGGTTGGGCTGCGCAACAATCTCCGCCTGCATGATTTCGCGATAGATCTTCCGGTCGGCCTGTGCGCGCGGCCCCTGCACCGCCGGCCCCTTGCGACGGTTGAGCAGACGAAACTGGATGCCCGCCGCATCGGCCACGCGGCCCATAACGCCATCCATCGCATCGATCTCTCGAACGAGATGCCCCTTGCCGAGCCCACCGATTGCCGGGTTGCAAGACATTACGCCGATCCCGTCAAAGGACAGGGTTACCAGGGCCGTGCGCGCACCCATCCGCGCCGACGCATGCGCTGCATCCGCTCCGGCATGCCCGCCGCCGATAACGATGACATCAAAATGTTTCACGTGAAACACTCCTCATTTCCCGAGGCAGAAACTCGCGAAAATCTCATCCAGAACATTCTCGATATCTATACGTCCTACCAGAGAATCAAGTGCGCGGATAGCAGCGCGCATTTCTTCCGCGGCGAGGTCTGCATGGGTTTCACCATGTCGCGCCAGAGCTTGCGCCTGCAACAGCGCCGCCTGCCCGCGCTCCATTGCCTGCCTGTGGCGCACACGGGTGGCCACACCGGAATGCGCCGACCTGCGAGAGAGCGTCTCGGTAATACGCGCCACCAAGTCGGATACGCCCTGGCCGGTCACCCCCGAGACAGCGCCTTGCGCGTTCTCCCGCAGATCGGCTTTGGAGATCAGAACGATATCTTCCTCGAGCGGCACGAGTTCAGGCGCAACGCCCGGCTCCACCAGAAACACCCGAAGATCGGCTGCCCTCGCGCGCTCGCGAGCGCGGCCGATGCCGATGGTTTCAACGGCGTCGTCGGTTTTGCGCAAGCCGGCGGTGTCGAGCAGAGTCACCGGAAGCCCACCAAGATCCATCCGAACCTCGATTACATCGCGAGTCGTTCCCGCATGTTCAGACGTGATCGCGGCTTCGCGACCTGCAAGCATATTGAGAAGCGTGGATTTGCCTGTATTGGGTGCTCCGACGATGGCCACCTCGAAGCCCGTGCGGATACGCTCCGAGATGCCGACACCGGCGATCTCGCGTTCGAGTTCGGCGAGGACGCCCGAAAGAAGCTCGTTGACCTCGGGCGATACATCCACCGGCACTTCTTCATCGGCGAAGTCGATGGTCGCCTCCAGTAGAGCCGCGGCGCGAATGAGCGCGGCACGCCAGCGCTCTGCCATATCGCCGAGGCTACCAGAGAGAACACGCAACGCCTGGCGCCTTTGGGCCTCGGTTTCAGCTTCGATCAGGTCGGCCAGCCCCTCGACCTGGGCAAGATCGAGCCGCGCGTTTTCCAGAGCGCGGCGTGTAAACTCGCCGGGCTCCGCTGCCCGCAAGCCGGGCAAGGCTCCAAGCGTGTCGAGCACGGCAGCGGTCACCGCAGTGCTACCGTGAACCTGAAACTCAGCCACCGCTTCACCGGTGAAGCTGCGCTCCTGCTCGAAGACAAGCACGAGGCCTTCATCCAGATGCTCACCCGCGCTGTTGCGTAGCACTCGCAAGGCCACACGCCGCGGCTCAGGTACGGAGCCGCACAGTGCCTCGACCGCGTTCATGGCCTGCGGGCCCGAAACGCGGATGATGGCAACGCCAGCTTTCCCTGGCGCCGTCGAAAGGGCAAAGATCGTATCCATTGCGCCTCCCGGCTATGCGCCGGATCAGGTGTTCATCGAGTCGAAGAATTCCGAGTTGGTCTTCGTCTGCTTCAGCTTGCCAAGCAGGAACTCGATGGCATCGGTAGTGCCCATCGGGTTGAGGATGCGGCGCAGAACGAAGGTTTTCTGCAGGTCCGACTTGTCGATAAGCAGGTCTTCTTTCCGCGTACCCGACTTGAGAATATCGATCGCGGGGAAAACGCGCTTGTCGGCGATCTTGCGGTCGAGGACCAGCTCGGAGTTGCCGGTGCCCTTGAACTCCTCGAAGATCACCTCGTCCATCCGGCTGCCCGTATCGATCAGCGCGGTGGAAATGATGGTGAGCGAACCACCCTCCTCGATGTTCCGCGCCGCCCCGAAGAAGCGCTTCGGGCGTTGCAGGGCGTTCGCATCCACACCGCCGGTGAGAACCTTGCCAGAAGACGGCACGACAGTGTTGTAGGCCCTACCAAGTCTTGTGATTGAATCGAGAAGAATAACAACATCTCGCTTATGCTCCACGAGGCGCTTGGCCTTCTCGATCACCATCTCGGCCACAGCCACGTGCCGTGCGGCGGGCTCGTCGAAGGTGGAAGAAATCACCTCGCCCTTCACCGAGCGCTGCATGTCGGTCACTTCTTCGGGTCGCTCGTCGATCAGCAGAACGATCAGGTAGCATTCGGGGTGATTGCGCTCGATGCTTGCCGCGATGTTCTGAAGGATCACGGTTTTACCCGTACGCGGCGGAGCCACGATGAGCGAGCGCTGCCCCTTGCCGATGGGCGCAACAAGGTCGATCACACGCGCCGACTTGTCCTTGATCGTCGGGTCTTCGATTTCCATCTTCAGGCGCTCGTCCGGATAGAGCGGGGTGAGGTTGTCGAAGGCGATCTTGTGCCTGGCGCGCTCGGGATCCTCGAAGTTGATCTGCGAGACATTGGTAAGCGCGAAATAACGTTCGTTCTCATCAGGCGCGCGGATCTCGCCCTCGACCGTGTCTCCGGTGCGCAGCGAAAACTGGCGGATCGCGTCGGGCGACACGTAGATGTCGTCGGGGCCCGGGAGGTAGTTGGCCTCAGGCGAGCGCAGGAAGCCGAAGCCATCCTGCAGCACTTCCAACACCCCATCACCGTAAACCGTCCAACCCTCATCGGCGCGCTCGCGCAGAATCTGGAACATCATCTCGCCCTTGCGCATGGTCGAGGCGTTCTCGATCTCGAGATCCTCAGCCATGGCGAGCAGGTCTTTCGCGCTCTGCGCCTTGAGATCGGAGAGGTTGAGGCGGTCTTGGGACATTGAAATACACCTGTCGTTCCGTCGCAGCTAAGGCGCGGACACTTTTTCTGTCGTGGAAAGCGGTATTCCCGGACGGGAACCTGCTGCGCGGTATAGGAGCCCTGCCCCGGCGAGTCAATGATTGCTAGAAGCGGACGACCACCGCCAGTACGATCACAACCATCAGAACGGTCGGCACCTCGTTCATCATCCGATACTGCCGCCCGGTGAGTTCGTTGGAGCCATCGAGCAATGCCTTGCGCCTGAGGCCGAGCCAATGATGAAACCAGGTCATCGCCAGAACCCCCGCCGCCTTGAGCCAGGGCCACACTGCGCCCCAGTCCACCACCCCCGGTGTGAAGACGAGCATCAGCCCGAACACCCAGGTGGCGATCATCGCCGGGTTCATGATGACCCGAAGGAGCTTCGCCTCCATCATCTGGAAGAGCTCTTCACGGCCCTCACCCTGCTCAACGTGATAGACGAAAAGACGCGGGAGATAGAAGATACCGGCCATCCACGATATCACCGCCATGATATGCAGGGCTTTCGTCCAAGGATAAAGGAGTGCGAGCAGATCTGTCATGCGAAGCCTCGATAGTCCGAACCCTCCTAATAATAATTAAAAGAATAGAAAAGGATGATGTGTTTGTAGGGAGGCCGGATTCTGTGGATTATCCAGTTCTCAACAGATTTGTAACAAGGCCCGAGGAGCTGTGCACAATCCTGTAGAACACTGCTGAAGACGGGTGGAGATTTGCCGTTTCATTTTGTAGTTTCAGATGGTTGGAAGAGATATTTTTGGATCGACGTCTGGGGATGGAATCTCTCGAAAGCCACGAAGAAGATAAAGAGTGCCCAGAAGGGAGTTATCAATGCCAACAGCAGGAAAGATCGTGAAAGATCGGGCGGAAATTGGCGGCCTTCCACTTGGAGCCGGTATGCGGGCCGGATGTCCCGGTTTCTTCCATTAACTGTTCGTTAACTTCTCCATAGGGTTTTCCACAAGGTTCCGCATATGCCGCCCCGTATCCTCCTCGCATCTTCCTCCGAGATACGCGCTCAGCTCCTTCGAAATGCCGGTGTTCCGTTCGAGGCGGTTGCGGCACGGGTGGATGAAACGGCGATGCGGGACGCGATGATCGCCGAGGGCGCCACGCCGCGTGACATCGCAGATGCGCTCGCCGAGATGAAAGCCCGAAAGGTCGCGGCGCGAAACCCGGAAAGCCTTGTCATCGGGTGCGACCAGGTTCTGGCGCTCGGCAAGGAGATCTTCGCGAAACCCGAAACCCCGCAAGAAGCCGAGGCCCAGCTCAAGCGGCTGCGAGGGCAAACGCACCAGCTTCTCTCCGCTGCTGTGCTCTACGATGATGGCGAGCCGGTCTGGCGGCACGTCGGTGTTGTCAGGATGACAATGCGCGATTTTTCCGACGCTTACCTGCAAGATTACCTTGCACGAAATTGGGAAAGCGTTCGAACTTCGGTGGGAGCGTACAAGCTCGAAGAAGAGGGAGTGCGGCTCTTCGCGCAGGTTCAGGGCGATTATTTCTGCGTGCTGGGCTTGCCGCTTCTGGAACTACTGGCCTATCTGGGCCTGCGTGGGGTCTTGGACACATGAATGAGAACAGAATACCGCTGGCGGCCGTCATCGGCTCGCCCATCGCGCATTCCAAATCGCCGCAGCTGCACAATCACTGGCTCAAGGTCAACGGCCTGCCCGGGCATTACATCCCCATGGAAGTGGATACGAGCGACCTCGAGCAGGTGTTGCGGACCTTGCCCAAGATGGGTTTCGTGGGCGTCAACATCACCATTCCGCACAAGGAAAAGGTGCTCGAGATCGCCGATCTGATCACCGATCGCGCAACACTCATCGGTGCCGCCAATACCCTCATCTTCCGCAGCGACGGCCGCATTCACGCCGACAACACGGATGGTTATGGCTTCATCAACAACATTCGCCAGGCCCAGCCCGAGTGGGATTTCGCCGCCGGCCCCGCCGCCATTCTCGGCGCTGGAGGTGCGGCAAGGGCGGTGGTGGCTTCGCTGCTCGATGTTGGTGTCCCCGAGATCCTGATCTCCAATCGCACCAAGGTGCGCGCCGAAGCGCTGCGCTCGGATTTCGGCAAGCGCTTGCGTGTGGTCGACTGGGTTCAGGCCGGCAACATGCTCGAAGAAGCGAAAACGGTGGTCAACACCACGTCGCTCGGCATGCTGGGCAAACCGCCCATGCGTGTGCCGCTCGATGGGTTGCGCGCGGGCACGCTCGTCAACGATCTGGTTTACGCTCCTCTGAAAACTGCCTTTCTCGCCGAGGCCGAAGAGCTGGGATGCATCACTGTCGATGGCCTCGGGATGCTGCTTCATCAGGCTGCGCCCGCATTCGAGCGCTGGTTCGGCCTGCGGCCGGAGGTCGATAGCGCCACCCGCGCCGCTGCCCTGAGATGACCTTTCGGCTCGGGCTTACAGGCTCCATCGGCATGGGCAAGTCGACGACGGCTAAGCTCTTCGCCGAGGAAGGTTGCGCGGTGTGGGATGCGGATGCGGCCGTGCACCGGCTTTATTCTTCGGGTGGCGCCGCTGTCGGGCCGATGCGCGCGGCCTTTCCAGAGGCGGTAGTGGAGGGCGCGGTGTCACGAGAACAGCTGAAGAGCATCATCGGCGCAGACAAGACGGCCCTCTCCCGCATCGAGCAGATCGTTCATCCGCTTGTGGCGCAGGATCGCGAGATCTTCCTCGCCGAGACGAAAGCCGACATTGCGGTGCTCGACATTCCGCTGCTCTTCGAAACCTGCGGGCAGGACCGTGTGGATGCGGTTGCCTGCGTCACGGTGTCGCCCGACACGCAGCGCCAGCGCGTGCTCGAGCGTGGCACGATGACCGAAGCGCAGTTCGAGGCGATCCTCGCGAAACAGGTGCCTGACGCCGAGAAACGCGCCCGCTCTGATTTCGTGATCGTCACCGACACCCTTGAGCATGCGCGCGCGCAGGTTCAGGATGTGGTGAGGCAAATCAGGCAGAGGCTGGCAGATGCGTGAGATCGTTCTGGATACGGAAACTACCGGGCTCAACCCCGAACAGGGCGACCGGATCGTGGAGATCGGCGCGGTGGAGCTCTTCAACCACATGCCCACGGGCCGCACCTATCACGAATACATCAACCCTGAGCGCGCGATGCCGCAGGAGGCTTTCGCAGTGCATGGGCTGGGTGACGATTTTCTGCGTGACAAGCCAGTTTTCGCACAGGTCGCACAGAGCTTCGTTGAGTTCATCGGCGATGCGAAACTGGTCATCCATAATGCCAGCTTCGACATGAAGTTCATCAATGCCGAGCTGGGCTGGGCCAGGATGCGGACCCTGCCGATGGAACAGGCGATCGATACGCTGGAGATTGCGCGCCGCAAGTTTCCCGGCTCGCCCTCATCGCTCGATGCGCTCTGCCGGCGGTTCAACATCGACAATTCGGCGCGCACGTTGCATGGCGCACTGCTCGATTCCGAGATCCTTGCGGAGGTCTATCTCGAGTTGATCGGCGGGCGCCAGCCCGATTTCGGGCTGACTGCCGCGCGAGACACGCAGCCCTCGGGTGGCGCCGAGATCGACACGAACTGGCGGCCCAAGCCCCGGCCCACGCCCCTTCCTTCAAGGTTGAGCGAAGAAGAGCGCTCCGCCCATGCCGCCTTTATCGAAAAGCTGGGCGAAAACGCGCTCTGGAAAAAGTTCGGCTGAAACTCAGGCGTCTGCCTGTTGCCCGCTCGAGGCCTGACGGCGCGCGATCTCGTTACGGTAGAGCTGGATCCAGTCGATATTCTCGAGGTTGAGCGGCGGGAAGCCGCCATCACGGGTCACGTCGCTCACGATCCGGCGCAGGAACGGGAAGAGCATCCGCGGGCATTCGATGAGCAGGAACGGGTGAAGCTGATCTTCCGGCACGCCCTCGATGTGGAAGACGCCCACGTAATCGAGCTCCAGCACGAAGAGGTGCTGATCGGTGCCCTTGTTGCGAGAGGTCACCTTGAGCTTCGTCACCACCTCGTATTGATGGTCCTTCTGGCGCTTCTTGGCGTCGAGGTTCACCGCCACTTCGATGTCGGGGGTTACCTCGCCGCCGGTGCCCTGCTGCGACAGCACGTTCTCGAAAGACATGTCGCGGATGAACTGGGTGAGGATGTTCATCTTGACCTGCGCGGCAGCCTGCGGCGCTGCGCCGCCATTTCCCTGATCGGCCATATTCATTCTCCAAAGGGTCCGGTGTTGCCCCGTGGATTAGCAAGAACCCGCGGGGGCCTCAATGCCTAGTCCAGCCCGAGGGGCCATCATGGCGTGGCCGGGGCGTGCCGGGCTCCTCGATCTCTTCATAGTCGCCGTCGATGATATCGGGGCGGTGGGCGCCTCGTCTGCCGGGCGCCTGCCCGCCCATGTCGAAGCGCTGCACATGCACGCGCTTGCGCAGATATTCGAAGGCCGCGTGCCGAACCGGCGGCATGAGCAGCGCGAAGCCCACCACATCGGTGAAAAAGCCGGGCGTGAGAAGCAAGGCCCCCGCCAGAAGGATCATCGCACCATGCGCGAGAGGTTCGGTGGGGTCGTCGAGCTCCGCGAAAGACCGGCGCAACTGGCCCATCGCCATCATGCCCTGTGTTCTCACCAGCCATGTGCCGAGGATCGCGGTCAGAACCACGATGCCGAGCGTCGGCCAGAGGCCGATGAGCCCGCCCACCTGAATGAACAAAGCGATTTCGATAAGCGGCACCGCGAGAAACGCCAGGAACAAACCCATGAAAAACCTCGTCGCTTGCTTTGGTCTGTGTGGTGGACTTGCCCGCACACGTCACCTACATAGGTCTGACGAAGACGTGTTACCATGCCCCGTTCATGATGAGGTGCCGATGAATTCCCCGTTGCTCCAGCTGCTGGTGCTTGCAGGTATTGCTATTTTCCTGATCCTGCGCCTCAAAAGCGTGCTCGGAACGCGCGACGGGTTCGAAAGCCCGACGCAGCGGCCTGCGCCCGATCCGAAGGCCCAAAGCCGCCGCAGCGAGTTCGAGGTGATCGAGGGCGGGCCGGATCACGACATCATCGACCATGTGCCAGAGGATTCCGACGCCGCCGCCGCGCTTGCGGAAATGAAGCGCGTAGAGCCCTCCTTCACGGTCACCGAGTTCATCGGCGGCGCGCGCGGGGCTTATGAGTGGATCCTCATGGCTTTCGAGAAAGGCAATCTCGACGAGGTCGCGCCCTTCCTGTCAGAGGATGTCTATGAAGCCTTCGCGCAGGTTGTGGATGCGCGGCAGGCTCAGGGGCTGACCGTGGAAGCCGAGTTCATCGGGGTGCGGGGCACGACGCTTGCGGATGCGAGCTTCGACACCGGCACAAGGAAAGCCGAGATCACCGTGCGCTTCGTGGGTGAGCTGACCTCGGTGGTCACCGATGCCAAGGGTGAAATCATCGAAGGCAAGCCGGGGCAATCGAAACGCCAGAAGGATACCTGGACGTTCGAGCGCGTGATGGGGTCGGGAGATCCCAACTGGCGGCTTGTCGCTACGGGCGAATGATCCGGCGCCTGTGGGCGGCGTTCCTTCTGGCGGCAGTCGTGTCTTCGGGCGCGGCGGCAGAGGAGGTCGGCCACAGGATCCTCGAGTTCAGCGATCTCGAGGGCTGGGCTTTCGACAACCATGAACAGGCGCTGGAAACCTTTCTTGTCACCTGCCCCGACATGCGCGATCCGGATTGGAGCGCGCTCTGCGCGCTTGCGCAGCAGAAGCCCGATGCGAAATCGTTCTTCGAGCTCTTCTTCCGCCCGGTTCTGATCGGCGAGGAAGAAGACGCCCTCTTCACCGGCTATTTCGAGCCAGAGCTCGACGGCGCGTTGCGGCCTTCCGCGCGCTATCGCTACCCGGTCTATCGCGAGCCCGAGGTGGCCAAGATCTCCAACCCATGGCTCACCCGCAAGGAAATCGAAACCGGCGATTACATGCGTGGCAAGGGCTACGAGATCGCGTGGGTCGACGACCCGGTCGAGCTCTTTTTCCTGCAGATCCAGGGCTCCGGCCGCATCCGCCTGCCCGATGGCTCGCGCATCCGCCTGGGCTATGGCGGCTCCAACGGCCACCCCTACCGCTCCATCGGGGTGGAGCTGGTGCGCCGCGGCATCTACAACGTGCACCAGGTTTCGGCGCAGGTCATCCAGAACTGGGTGAAGCGCAACCCGAAGGAGGGGCAGGAACTGCTGCATCACAACCCCTCCTACGTGTTCTTTCGACGGGTCGATCATGTGCCGGCCGAGGCCGGGCCTCTTGGTGCGATGAACCGCTCGGTAACGCCCAAACGCTCCATCGCTGTAGATCCGGCCTTTTACACTCTTGGCGCCCCTGTCTGGGTGGAGAAGAAGGGCGAGGGCGCGTTCAACCGCCTGATGATCGCGCAGGATACCGGCTCGGCGATCAAGGGGCCGCAGCGGGCGGATATCTTCTTCGGCACAGGCGATGCGGCAGGCCGGATGGCCGGCAAGCTGCGCGACCCAGGCCGGATGGTGATGCTCGTGCCCATCCAGCGCGCCTTTGCCATGGCCACGGAGCCCTACCAGTGAGTCGAAGGAAGCTACGGCCTGATGAGCTCGAACTCTGGAAGCAGGTGGCCAAGACGACAGACCGGCTTCACCCCGAGCACAAGCAAAGCAAGCCCGAGATGCCCTTTGGCATACAGGAAAAACCGAAGGACAGCGCCCCCCCGAACACCCCGATAGAGAAGTTCGAGATTGGCCAGAAGGCCAATGGGGGGAGTGCGGCGCACCGCACCTATCCAACCATGCCGGAGGAGATCGCCGCCGCGCCCGTCTCGATGGACAAGAAGGCCTACGGCCGGCTCAAGCGCGGCAAGCTGAAACCCGAGGCGCGGATTGATCTGCACGGAATGACCCTGGCGCAGGCCCGCCCCGCGCTGACCGGTTTCATCATGCGCGCCCATGCGGAGGGGCAGCGTCTGGTGCTTGTCATCACTGGAAAAGGCAAGCGTGCCGAGGATGTTGGGCCTATCCCCGCACGCCCGGGTGTGCTGCGCCACAACGTGCCGCATTGGCTGCAAACGCAGCCTTTGGGGCCGCTGGTTCTGCAGATCTCTCCCGCCCATCTCAGGCATGGTGGGCAGGGCGCCTATTACGTCTACCTACGCCGGAGCCGGTAGCAGCAGCCGGGCGCGGGAGATGCCGATCATCATCATCACCGTGGTGAAGATGAAATAGACGCCGACCAGCATGTATTGCGTCTGGATGCCCAGCCCGAGGTCGATGCCGAGGCCGGTGATGCCGGGGCCTATGGCGGAGCCGAAGACCATCACCGCCGCCGCCATCGCCTTGATCGAACCGAGCCGCGCGGTGCCGTAGAACTCGGCCCAGAAGGCATTGGGAAGCGTGGTGTTGAACCCGGTGGTCAGCGCGAGAAAGAAGAAGGCCAGAAGCAGCAGCCCGGGCGTATCGGCCACGGCGAAGAGCATGAAGGCCGCCACCATCGGCACCTGCATGAAGGGGATGAGCCGGGGCGTGCCGATCTTGTCGAGCGCCCAGCCGGAAGCCACCATCGCGGCGATGCCCACGGCGGTGTAGAAGGGGAACATCGCCACCAGTTCCACATGAGCGATCTGTTTCACCTCGGCGAAGTGGACCTGGTGGAAGAAGAAGGCGGTGTTGAAGGCCGAAGGGCCGAGCAACGCCGGGATCATGAACCAGAAGAGGAAGTGCCGGAGGGTCTGGCTGCGGGTCCAGTGGCGGCCGAGCATCCCGAGGGATTGGTCGGATTGCGCCCAGCTTTGCGGCGTTCGTTCGTGCCGCAGAAGCAATAAAACAAAGGGGCAGCCGATGAGGGCGATGAGCCCCGCCGCGCCCCAGAGCAGCCGCCAGTCGACCACCGTCATCAGCGCCACGAAGGTGAGCGGCAGGATCGCCTCGCCCATCGCGAAGCCTAGCGTGGCGATGGAGAGCGCCTTGCCGCGGGTGGCCACGAACCAGCGCGACATGGCCACCACGGCGATATGGCTCGTCATGCCCTGCCCGGTGAAACGCAGGGCGAAGATCACGAATACGAGGCCCCACCAGGCCTGGTTCAGCGCCATGGCCCAGCAGGCGGCCATGAGCATCAGCAGGATCACCGGCGCCAGTGCCCGCACGCGGAACTGGTCTGTCAGGCCGCCAGCCCAGATCATCACGAGAGCCGAGGCGGTGGTGCCCAGCGTGTAGATGCCGCCCCATTGGCCGTGGGTCAGCTCGAAGGCCTCGCGGATATGGCCGGCGAAGATGGAGATGAAGAAGGTTTGCCCGAAGCTCGAGAGGAAGGTGAGCAACACCCCGGCGGTGAGCCAGGGGGCGTTTTCTCGGAGGAAGGCGAAAAGCGGCATGGGGACTCTGTCGCGCGAAACCGGGGGGAAGGAAAGCGGAATTTGTGCGCCTCCGGAGCGGGGGCCCGGGCGCCGGGAGAACGCGAAAAACGCATGTCGGTATCACGTCGGTATCCTGTCGGTATCGCGTCGGTGCGCCGGGCATGGCGGGGCGGGAAGGGCGTTGACCCTTGCCAGAGCCGGGGTTCACGGCGCAGTCTGGCAGGAGGGGCCGTGGCTTGGCGCGGACAGGGGGAAGGAAGACACCAATGACACTGGAGATCATCGGCGCCGGCTTCGGGCGCACCGGAACGGACTCGCTGCGCGAGGCCCTGACGACACTCGGCTTCGGCCCGTGCCATCACATGCACGAAATCCGCGACCACCCGGAGAAGGCCGGGCCGTGGCATGATTATTTCTGCGGCGGCGCGCCGCTCGATCTGGACAGGCTCTTCGAGGGCTACCGCTCGCAGGTGGACTGGCCCGGTGCGCATCTGTGGCGCGAGGCGGCGGAGCATTACCCGGAGGCGAAGGTTATCCTCTCGGTGCGCGACCCGAAGGCGTGGTATGCCTCCTATTCGAAGACCATCAAGATGTTCCGCGAGGCGGAGATGCCGCCCGAGGCCGCGCATATGAAGATGATCCAGGACTTCGTCGAGGTGTTTCTGAACGACCGGCTCGATACGGAAGAGCGCGCGATCGCGGATTTCGAGGCGCATGTGGCCGAGGTGAAGGCCACGATCTCGCCCGAACGCCTTCTGGTCTACGAGGTGGGCTCGGGCTGGGAGCCGCTATGCGCCTTCCTCGGTGTGCCGGTGCCCGAAGAGCCCTACCCGCACACCAACGCCACCTCGGATTTCCAGAAGCGGAACGTGGCCCTCGAGCGGTAGGGTGGGGTTGAACCCCACCCTACGGGCGCGGCGCCTCAGAGCACGTAGCGGGAGAGATCGGTGGATCTCATCAGTTCTCCGAGATTGGCCTCGACGAAATCGGCGTCGACAGTGACTTCCTCGCCGGCGCGGTCGGGGGCGGTGAAGCTCAGCTCTTCGAAGACGCGCTCCATCACGGTGTAGAGGCGGCGGGCGCCGATATTCTCGACCGTCTGGTTGACCTCCGCGGCGATGCGCGCGAGCGCGGCGATGCCGTCTTCGGTGAAGCTGACCTTCACCTCCTCGGTGCCCATGAGCGCGGCATATTGGCGGGTAAGGGCGTTATCCGTCTCGGTGAGGATGCGCACGAAATCGGCCTCGGTGAGCGCGCGCAGCTCGACCCGGATGGGCAGGCGGCCTTGCAGTTCTGGCAGCAGGTCGGACGGCTTGGCGATGTGGAAGGCGCCGGAGGCGATGAAGAGGATATGATCGGTTTTCACCGGGCCGTACTTGGTGGAGACGGTGGTGCCCTCGATCAGCGGCAGCAGGTCGCGCTGGACGCCCTCGCGGGAGACATCGCCGCCGCGCGTCTCGGATTTGGCGCAGACCTTGTCGATCTCGTCGAGAAAGACGATGCCGTTCTGCTCGACCGACTCGAGAGCGCTGCGATTCACCGCCTCGTCATCCAGAAGCTTGTCGGCCTCCTCGCCGATCAGGACCTCGTAGCTTTCGGCCACGGTGAGCCGCTTGCGGGTGGTGCGCCCGCCGAAGGCCTTGCCTAACAGATCGCCGAGATTCATCATGCCCATCTGGCTGCCGGGCTGGCCGGGGATATCCATCACGCCCAAGGGGTTTGAGGTGTCGGCGATGTCGAGCTCGATCATCGTGTCGTCGAGCTCGCCGGCCTTGAGCTTCTTGCGGAACATCTCGCGGGTGCTCTCGCGGGCATCCTCGCCGGCGATGGCCTCGATCACGCGGTCCTCGGCATTGGCATGGGCCTTGGCGCGCACATCCTCGCGCATCCACTCGCGGGTTTGGGCGATGGCGCTGTCGACCAGATCGCGGATAATCTGCTCGACATCGCGGCCGACGTAGCCCACTTCGGTGAACTTGGTGGCCTCGACCTTGATGAAGGGGGCGCGGGCGAGCTTGGCGAGGCGGCGGGAAATCTCCGTCTTGCCGACACCGGTGGGGCCGATCATCAGGATGTTCTTGGGGTAGACCTCGTCGCGCAGGTCATCCGCCAGCTGCTTGCGCCGCCAGCGGTTGCGAAGCGCCACGGCGGTGGCGCGCTTGGCGTCTTTCTGGCCGATGATGAAACGGTCCAGCTCGGACACGATTTCGCGCGGGGTAAGGTCTGTCATGCCGGGCTCCTTGAGGCGTATCCGGCGAACCTAAGCATGGGGGGCGAATATGCAAGCCGCCCGCGCGTGGCGGGCGGCGTGCCGTGAGTATTTCTGGAAAGATGAAAGCCGGGGGCTCAGCCCTTGATGACCATCTGGGGCGAGATCACGTCTATGCCGAGGGCCTTGCCGACTGCGTAGTAGGTGAGCTTGCCTGCATGGACGTTGAGGCCGTTGAGCAGGTGGGGATCGTCGGCGCAGGCCTGCTTCCAGCCCTTGTCGGCCAAGGCCAGCATGAAGGGCATGGTGGCGTTACCGAGGGCCAGCGTGGAGGTGCGGGCCACCGCGCCGGGCATGTTGGCGACGCAGTAATGCATGATGCCGTCGACCTCGTAGATCGGATCGGCATGGGTGGTGGGTTTGGAGGTTTCGAAACAGCCGCCCTGGTCGATCGCGACGTCGACGAGCACGGCGCCGGGCTTCATCGTGGGGAACTGGTCACGGCGGACGAGCTTGGGAGCCTCGGCGCCGGGGATGAGCACCGCGCCGATCACCATGTCGGCCTGCGTGAGATGCTCGGCGAGGAGGCCGGCGGAGGAATAGCCTGTCTTGAAGGTGCCGGCGAAGGCATCGTCGAGATAGCGCAGGCGGGGGAGGGAACGATCGAGCACGGTGACATCGGCGCCCATTCCGGCGGCGATGCGGGCGGCATGGGTGCCGACGACGCCGCCGCCGATGACGGTGACCTTCGCGGGGCCGACGCCGGGGACGCCGCCCATCAGCACGCCGCGCCCGCCATTGGCCTTTTGCAGCGTCCATGCGCCGACCTGCGGCGCGAGGCGGCCGGCGACCTCGGACATGGGCGCGAGGAGGGGCAGGCCGCCGCGCTCGTCGGTCACGGTTTCATAGGCGATGGCGGTGCAGCCGGAGGCGAGGAGATCCTTCGTCTGGGCGGGATCGGGGGCGAGGTGGAGATAGGTGAAGAGCAGCTGGCCCTCGCGGAGCATCTTGCGCTCGCCCGCTTGAGGTTCCTTGACCTTCACGATCATGTCGGCGGTGGCGAAAATCTCTTCGGCGGTGTCGATGATGCGCGCGCCGGCGGCGATGTAGGCGGCATCCTCGAAGCCCGCGCCCTTGCCGGCGCCGGCCTGAACGAAAACCTCGTGGCCGTGGGTTACGGCCTCCATCGCGGCGTTGGGCGTGAGGCCCACGCGGAATTCCTGCGGTTTGATCTCTGTCGGGCAACCGATCTTCATGGGTGATCCTCCTCCATATGTGCCTCATTTTTGCGCATCCGGCGAAGAATTGGCTTGATATGTTGGGATTGCCTTGGGCGCGGATTGGAATATTCTGCGAAAATCTGCTCGTTCTTGCGAAAGGTCTTCGCCGAATGTCTCTCGATGCAACAGATCGCCGCCTGCTTGCCGTGCTCCAGCGGAGGGGGCGGATTTCGAATGCCGATCTGGCGGAGGCGGTGAACCTTTCGGCCAGCGCCTGCCACCGGCGGGTGGGGCGGCTGGAGAGCGAGGGGTATATCCGGGGCTACGTGGCGCTGCTGGATGCGCGGAAGCTGGGGGTTTCGGCGACGATCTTCGTGGAGATCACGCTGTCCACGCAGGCGGACGAGGTGCTGGAGGCCTTCGAGAAGGCGGTGGCGCGGATACCGGATGTGCTCGAGTGCCACCACACGGCGGGGGCGGCGGATTACATCCTGAAGGTGGTGGCGGAGAGCACCGAGGATTTTGCGCGCATACACCGCCAGCACCTGGCGCGGCTGCCGGGGGTGGCGAAGATGCAATCGAGCTTCACGCTGAGGACGGTTTCCAACACCACGGCGCTGCCGCTCTGAACGCTTGCCAAGCGGGCGGGGTTTGACCACCCTGCCGGCATGGAATTCGACTATATCATCGTGGGCGCGGGCAGCGCGGGCTGCGTGCTGGCGAACCGGCTGAGTGGCGCGGGGCATTCGGTGCTGCTGCTCGAGGCGGGCGGGCGCGACAATTACCACTGGGTGCATATCCCGGTGGGGTATCTCTATTGCATCGGCAACCCGCGCACCGACTGGTGTTTTCGCACCGAGGAAGAGGCGGGGCTCAACGGGCGGTCGCTGCTCTATCCGCGGGGCAAGGTGCTGGGCGGGTGCAGCTCGATCAACGGGATGATCTACATGCGGGGGCAGGCCGCCGATTATGACGGCTGGCGGCAGATGGGGAACACCGGCTGGGGCTGGGAGGATGTGCTGCCCTATTTCAAGCGCTCGGAGGATTACGTGGACGGCGCCTCGGAGCATCATGGCGCGGGCGGCGAGTGGCGGGTGGAGAACATGCGGCTCCATTGGGATGTGCTCGACCACTGGCGCGATGCCGCCGTTGCGGCGGGGCTGCCGGAAACCACGGATTTCAACACAGGCGACAACGAGGGCGTGGGCTATTTCAAGGTGAACCAGCGCAATGGCTGGCGGATGAACACGGCGAAGGCGTTTCTGCGGGTGGCGGAGGGGGAGAAGCTGCGCGTGGAGACGGGGGCGCATACGCGGCGGGTGATCGTCGAGGAAGGGCGGGCCGTTGGAATCGAGTATTTGCAGAAAGATGAAAGCCGGGTCGCGCGGGCGCGGGCGGAGGTGATTCTCAGTGCCGGGGCGATCGGGAGCCCGCAGATATTGCAGCTTTCGGGGCTGGGGCCGGGGGCGCTGTTGCGGCGGCACGGGGTGGAGGTTTTGCGCGATGTGGCTGGAATAGGGTCTGATCTGCAGGATCATCTGCAGCTGCGCTGTTCGTGGCGCCTGACCGGGGCGAAGACGCTCAACACCATGGCGAATTCGCTTTGGGGGAAGGCGAGGATTGCGCTGGAATATGCGCTGAAGCGGTCGGGGCCGATGGCGATGGCGCCGAGCCAGCTGGGGGCTTTCGCGAAGTCGCGGGAGGATCTGGCGACGCCGGACCTCGAATATCACGTGCAGCCGCTTTCGCTCGAGGCCTTCGGGCAGCCCTTGCACGATTTCCCGGCGATCACGGCGAGCGTGTGCAACCTGCGGCCAGAGGCGCGGGGCGTGGTGGAGATTGCCTCGCCCGATCCGATGGCGCCGCCACGGATTGCGCCGAACTATCTTTCGACGGAGGGCGACCGGGCGGTGGCGGCGGCGGCGATCCGGCTCACGCGGAAGATCATGGCGCAGGCGCCGATGGCACGCTACCGGCCCTTGGAGATGAAGCCGGGGGCCGAGTTGCAGAGCGAGGCGGAGCTGGCGCGCGCGGCGGGCGACATCGGGACGACGATCTTTCACCCGGTGGGCACGGTGCGGATGGGGCCGGACGAGGCCGCGCCGCTCGACCCGCAATTGCGGTTGAGGGGCGTGGAGCGCTTGCGGGTGGTGGATGCCTCGGTGATGCCGAGGATCACCAGCGGGAACACCAATGCGCCCACGATCATGATTGCCGAGAAGGCGGCGGACATGATCCTCGGGCGGGGGAGTGCATGAAAAAAGCCCCGGCGGGATGGCCGGGGCTTTCGGTTTCTTGCGGAAGGGTTGGCCTCAGTCGGCCGCCTCTTCCTTCTTCATTTCTTCGCCGGTTTCCTGGTCGACCATCTTCATCGACAGGCGGACCTTGCCGCGATCGTCGAAGCCGAGGAGCTTGACCCACACTTCCTGACCTTCCTTCAGAACGTCGGAGGGGTGGTTGAGGCGGCGGTTTTCGATCTGGCTCACGTGAACGAGGCCGTCGCGCTTGCCGAAGAAGTTCACGAAGGCGCCGAAATCGACGATCTTCACCACGGTGCCCTTGTAGATATGGCCCTCTTCCGGCTCGGCCACGATCGAATGGATCATGTCATAGGCCTTCTGGATGGCTTCGCCGTTGGGCGAGGCGATCTTGATGATGCCCTCGTCGTTGATGTCGACCTTGGCGCCGGACACTTCGACGATCTCGCGGATCACCTTGCCGCCCGAGCCGATCACTTCGCGGATCTTGTCCGTGTGGATCTGCATGGTTTCGATGCGCGGGGCATGGACGGAGAAATCGCCCGCCTCGGTGAGGGCCTTGGCCATTTCGCCGAGGATGTGCAGACGGCCCGCCTTGGCTTGCACCAGCGCGTTCTTCATGATCTCGGGGGTGATGCCCGCGACCTTGATGTCCATCTGCAGGGAGGTGATGCCCTTATCGGTGCCCGCCACCTTGAAATCCATGTCGCCGAGGTGGTCTTCGTCGCCGAGGATGTCGGTGAGGATGCCGTAGGAGCCGTCTTCCTCCAGAACGAGGCCCATCGCCACGCCGGCCACCGGCGCTTTCAGGGGCACGCCGGCATCCATCATCGAGAGCGAGCCGCCGCAGACGGAAGCCATCGAGGAGGAGCCGTTCGACTCGGTGATCTCGGAGACCACGCGGATCGTGTAGGGGAAATCGGTTGCCGCGGGCAGAACCGCCTGCAGGGCGCGCCATGCGAGCTTGCCGTGGCCGATTTCACGGCGTCCGGGAGGGCCCACGCGGCCAGCTTCGCCCACCGAATAGGGGGGGAAGTTGTAGTGCAGCAGGAAGTTCGAGCGGAAATTGCCGTGCAGCGCGTCGATGATCTGCTCGTCGTCGCCGGTGCCCAGCGTGGTGACCACGAGGCCTTGCGTTTCACCGCGGGTGAAGAGCGCCGAGCCGTGGGTGCGGGGCAGAAGGCCGGTTTCGCAGACGATCGGGCGGACCTCGTCGAGCGCGCGCCCGTCGATCCGCTTGCCGGATTTTACCACGTCGCCGCGCAGGACGGCCGATTCGAGCTTCTTGAGGGCGGCGCCGAGATTGGCGTCTTCCTTCTGCTCGTCGGTGAGCGCCTCGATGATCGCCTCTTTCGTGGCGGAGACGGCGGCCTGCCGCTCCTGCTTGTCGAGGATGCCGTAGGCGGCGCGCATCTGCTCTTCGCCCGCGGCCTTAACCGCGTCGTAGAGGGCGGAGTAATCCGGTGGCTGGAAGTCGAACGGCTCTTTCGCCGCGTCTTCGGCCAGGTCGATGATCAGGTCGATCACCGGCTGGATCTGCTCATGGGCGAAGGTGACCGCGCCGAGCATCTCTTCCTCGGTCAGCTCGTAGGCTTCCGACTCGACCATCATCACGGCGTCTTTCGTGCCGGCGACGACGAGATCGAGGCGCTGGTCGGGGTTGTTGCGCAGGTTGTGCATGTCTTCGACATCGGGGTTGAGGATGTATTCGCCATCCTCGAAGCCCACGCGGCAGCCGGCGATGGGGCCCATGAAGGGCGCGCCGGAGATGGTGAGCGCGGCGGAGGCGGCGATCATCGCCACCATGTCGGGATCATTCACCAGGTCGTGCGAGAGAACGGTGCACATCACGAGCACTTCGTTCTTGAAGCCCGGCACGAAGAGCGGGCGGATCGGACGGTCGATCAGGCGGGCGGTGAGCGTTTCCTTCTCGGTGGGACGCGCCTCGCGCTTGAAGAAGCCGCCGGGCACCTTGCCCGCGGCATAGTATTTCTCCTGGTAGTGGACGGTGAGCGGGAAGAAATCCTGCCCTTCCTTGGCTTGCTTGGCGAAGGTCACGTTGGCCATGACGCTGGTTTCGCCCAGCGTGGCGATGACGGAACCATCTGCCTGACGGGCAACCTTGCCCGTTTCCAGTGTGAGCGTTTCCTCGCCCCACTGCATTGTCTTCTTAACTTCGTTGAACATCTGTCGTTTCCTAGCTGGAGGCACTCTTGGGCGTATCCCAAGTCCTCCGTTTCAATGGCGGCCCCATTGCCGCCGACCCCAAATCATTCCCATGCGCCCGGGGTCCAAGGGCATCACGTCTCAGATAGACGCGCGGATACAACAGTTTCGCGCGGTTTGAAACCCATCTCCTGCGGGAGACGCGATTTGGCGGGGGGTTATGCCTCTTCCGGGTCGGAGGGCTTGCGGAGGAATCCGGCGCGGCCGACGCTCTCGTAAGCGAGAAAACCGGCGCGCTTGGCATCCTTCACGGAATAGATGTTGCGCAGGTCGGCCAACCGGGGGGTGGCCATCTTGCGGGCGATGCGCTTGAGGTCGAGCGCGCGGAACTCGTTCCACTCGGTGAGGATCACCATCAGATCGGCCTTGTGGACGCATTTGTAGGGGTCTTCGAACCACGTGACGCCGGGCAGCAGCGCCTCGCCTTCGTGTTTGCCCTGCGGGTCGCACACCCGCACCTTGGCGCCGGCACCGACCATCGCGGGCACGATGGTGAGGGAGGGGGCATCGCGCATGTCGTCGGTATTGGGTTTGAAGGTGACGCCCAGAACGCCCACGGTCTTGCCGTTGAAGCTGCCCTCGCAGAGATCGAGCAGCTTGTCGATCATCCGGCGTTTCATCTCCTCGTTGACGGTGATGACCTTCTCGGTGATCTGCATGGGCAGGCCGTGCTCTTGCCCGATGCGGGCCAGCGCCTTGGTATCCTTGGGAAAACAGGAGCCGCCATAGCCCGGCCCGGCATGGAGGAACTTGTTGCCGATGCGGCCATCGAGCCCGATGCCGTGGCTCACCTGTTTCACATCGGCGCCGGTGCGCTCGCAGAGTGCGGCGATCTCGTTGATGAAGGTGATCTTGGTGGCGAGGAAGGCGTTGGCGGCATACTTGATCATCTCGGCGCTTTCGAGATCGGTGGTGATGATCGGGAAATCGCGCAGGTAGAGGGGGCGGTAGATCTCGGCCATGACCTCGGCGGCGCGCTCTGTCTGGACGCCCACGACGACGCGATCGGGCTTCATGAAATCCTCGATGGCGGCGCCTTCGCGGAGGAATTCGGGGTTGGAGGCCACATCGAAATCGAGCTTGGGATTGGCCTTTTTCACCGTCTGCTTCACCTGCCGGTTGGTGCCGACGGGAACGGTGGATTTGGTGACGATCACCACGTAATCCTTGGCGATCCGGGCGATCTCCTCGGCGGCGGCCATGACATAGGTGAGATCGGCATGGCCATCGCCGCGCCGCGTGGGGGTGCCCACGGCGATGAAGATGGCCTCGGCGCCCTCGATGGCGGCGGCCAGATCGGTGGTGAAGGTGAGCCGCCCGGCGGCGACGTTCTTCTCCATCAGCCGGTCGAGACCGGGCTCGAAGATGGGCACTTCGCCCTTCTCGAGCCGGGCGATCTTGGCCTCGTTCTTGTCGACGCAGACGACATCATGCCCGAAATCGGAGAAACACACGCCCGAGACGAGACCGACATAACCGGTTCCGATCATCGCGATCTTCATGGGTTGGCCCCTTTTTATCCTGCCCCTGCAAGGTTATTGCGCCGATGGGTGAGTTGCGTCAATGAAAAGGCGGACGGGCGGATGCGCTGGAGTGCCGTGGCATGGGCGGAAAACCACGCGCGCATCGCGGCGAGCGGGACGCGCCTGTTGGACAGCGACGCGGTGCCGCGATAAGCAAGGGGTCTGGCGCGCGCCAGAACGCGAAACGGAAGGGACCGGAGATGTCGGAAAAGCTGTTTGGCACTGATGGGGTGCGCGGGCTCACCAACAGCTGGCCGATGACGGCGGAGATGGCGCTCAGGCTGGGCGCGGCGGCAGGGCGCTACTTTCGGCAGGACAAGAACGAGCACCGGGTGGTGATCGGCAAGGATACGCGGCTCTCGGGCTACATGATCGAATATGCGCTGACGGCGGGGTTTACCTCGACGGGGATGAACGTGTTTCTGCTGGGGCCTGTGCCCACGCCGGCCATCGGCTACCTCACGCATGGCTTGCGCGCCGATGTGGGGGTGATGATCTCGGCCAGCCACAACCCGGCCTATGACAACGGGATCAAGTTTTTCGGGCCGGACGGCTTCAAGCTTTCCGACGAGGCGGAGGCCGGGATCGAAGCGCTGATGACCGAAGGCGTGGCGCTGGCCGCGCCGGAGAATATCGGGCGGGCGAAGCGCTTCGAGGACGCGCGGGGGCGATATATCGAATATGCCAAGACGACCCTGCCCTACAGGCGCCGGCTCGACGGGCTGAAGATCGTGATCGATTGCGCCAATGGCGCGGCCTACCGCACCGCGCCCAACGTGCTCTGGGAGCTGGGTGCCGAGGTGATCGCCATTGGCGACGAGCCCGACGGGCGCAACATCAACCTCGATTGCGGCTCGACCCACCCGGAGGCGGCCGCGCGCAAGGTGCTGGAGACGGGTGCCGACATCGGCATCTGCCTCGACGGCGATGCCGACCGCGTGGTGCTGGTGGACGAAAAGGGCCGCGTGGCCGATGGCGACCAGATCATGGCGCTGATCGCCACGCGCTGGGCTCAGGACGGGCGGCTGGCGCAGAACACGCTGGTGGCGACGGTGATGTCGAACCTCGGGCTCGAGCAGCATCTCGAGGCGCAGGGGATCGAGTTGAAGCGCACCAAGGTGGGCGACCGCTACGTGGTGGAGGAGATGCGCGCGGGGGGCTACAACCTTGGCGGCGAGCAATCCGGCCACATCGTGATGACCGATTTCGCCACCACCGGCGACGGGCTGATCGGGGCACTGCAGTTTCTCGGCTGCATGGTGGAGACGGGGCTGAAGGCGAGCCAGCTTGCCAATGTCTTCACCCCGGTGCCGCAGCGGCTGGTGAACATCCGTTACAAGAAGGGCCGCGCGCCGCTCGAGGCCGACGCGGTGCAGGAGGCGATTCATGCGGGCGAGCGCGCGCTGGGCCGCAACGGGCGGCTCCTGATCCGCAAGTCGGGCACCGAGCCGCTCATCCGGGTGATGGCCGAGGCCACCGACCCGGCGCTGCTCGATGACGTGCTGAACCGGGTGGTGGATGCCGTGCGGGTGGAGAGCTGAACGCACGGATCAGATGAAGCTGATCACGTCGTCGAGCTTGCTCATGTCGTCGAAGCCCACGAGCACGAGCGCATTGCCGTTGCCGAAACGCAGCTCGATGCCCGCGCTGGTGCGCACCGCGTGGTCGGCGATGAAATCGCGCAGGCTCTCGCCGTTCTCGCGCAGGTCGGAGTCGATCAGGAGCTTGTCGGTACGCGGGTTGAAATCCATCACCTTGTCGCGCCCGTAGCCCTCGCGGAAGACGAAGCTGTCGGCCCCCGCCTGCCCGTAGAGCGTATCGTTGCCGCGCCCGCCATCGAGCGTGTCGTTGCCCTTCTGGCCGTTGAGCACATCGTTGCCGTTGCCGCCGAAGAGCCAGTCGGCGCCGTGCCAGCCCTCGAGCGTGTCATGGCCGATGCCGCCATCGAGCCGGTCATTGCCCTTTCCGCCTTTCAGAAGGTCGTTGCCCGCCTCGCCGAAGAGCAGGTCGTCGCCCTCGCCGCCGAAGAGCGTATCGAAGCCGTTGCCGCCGTGCAGCCTGTCGTCTCCGTCCTGGCCCTCGAGCAGGTCGGCGTGGCGGCCGCCGAAGAGCGAATCGTTGCCCTCGCCGCCGCGCAGCTTGTCGTTGCCTTCGTCGCCGAAGAGCTTGTCTCGGCCCTTGCCGCCGATGAGCGTGTCGTCGCCGGCCTCGCCCCGGAGCGTGTCGCGGCCCTGATCGCCGCTCAGCCTGTCATTGCCTTCGCCGCCAAGGATGGAATCGTTTCGCAGCTCGCCGAAAATGAGGTCGTTGCCATCGCCGCCGAAGATCGTGTCGTTGCCATGATTGCCGTGGAGCGTGTCATTGCCGTCGAAGCCGATGAGCAGGTCGTTACCGCGCCCGCCCTTCACGAGATCGTTTCCCGCGCCGGCATGAAGCGTATCGGCGCCGGTGCCCCCAAGGAGCGTGTCGTTGCCGCTGCCGCCGAAGAGCTTGTCGGCGCCGGCATCGCCACGCAGCCGGTCGCGGCCGCTGCCGCCGATCAGGGTGTCGTTGCCCGCGCCGCCATTGACCCTGTCATGGCCGCCGCCGCCATCGGCGTAATCGTCGTCCAGCCCCGCATTGACGATGTCGTCGCCCAGCCCTGCGCGGATCCTGTCCATCCCGTCGCCGCCGATCAGCCGGTCGTCGCCCCGGAACCCCTTGATCGTGTCGTTGCCGGAGCCGCCTTCGACCCGGTCGTTGCCGGAGCCGCCGATCATCAGGTCGTTTCCCGCGCCGCCGATCAGGGTGTCATTGCCCGCGCCGCCATTGATCGTGTCGGCGCCGTTCCCTCCCCAGATCATGTCGGCGCCGGTTCCGCCGTCGATCGAGTCGTCGCCGTCGCCGCCATCGATCTGGTCGCGGCCACCGCCGCCGAGAAGCCTGTCATTGCCCGCGAGGCCCTGCAGCGTGTCGTTTCCCTTGAGGCCCCGGAGCGTATCCATGCCCCAGGAGCCGGTGAGGGCGTCGTCGCCGTTGGTGCCGGCTTCATCCATCGAGGGAGGCAGGAAGCTGCGGTTGATCTTCAGCTCGATCGCGGCGCGCAGCTCTTCGGGGTCGAGCGGGTTGCCATCGGCGCTGATGATGCGCAGATCCTCGCCGCGATACCGGATGATGGCGCCATTGGCGGTTTGCCTGATATCGAGCGCGTTCACATCGTAGAGGAAGGCCCAGCCGGAGAGATCTATCCTGTCGTTGCGGATGTCGAAATCGAGGATCTGATCCTTCTAGTCATCGGCCGTCAGCACGAAGAGATCGGCCCCGCCGCCGCCGCGGAGCTTGTCGCGCCCGGAGCCGTCGACGATCACATCGGCCTGACCCGTGCCGATGATGTAATCGCCGCCCTCCTCGGCGATGAGCACATCGCCGCGACCGCGATAATCGTAGCTGAGCACGGAAATACCCGCATCGGCCTCGGTGGCGACAAAGATCTGAAGCTCGTTGCCGACAACGGCGATTTCCAGAGCGGTGACATTGCCGAGCGGCATCTCGGCGGTGCCCTCTAAGCTTTCGAGATGCACGAGCTGGCCGTTGGGGAGAAGCTCGAAGAGCGTGAGCCCGCCATCGCCCCCGGCGGCTACGACATAGGTATGGCCATCGACGGTGGCGGTGGAGATGTGCTGCACGTCGCCGAAGCGCGAGTCGAGCGTGTCGATGACGTGATCGGTGGGCTCGAGCGTGCCGTTGGCCCGAATCCGCATGACGGTGAGCGCGCCGGAATTGCCACCCGAAGGCTCGGAGGCGACGATGAGATAGGTGTTGCCCCCGGCCTCGACGATCTCGATATCGGTGGGCACCATGATGCCCAGCCCCTCGGGCCGCCCGACGCTATCCATCGCGACCGCCTCGCCATCGACCATGCGATAGGCGGTGACCCCGTGCTCCGACTGGCTGGCGACCACGATGATGTCGCTGGAGCCGATGCGCACCGTTTCGATATCGCCGATCCGGTCGGCATTGGTGTTGCCGGTGTCCTCGACCTTGCGATCGTTGACCAGAGCCCAATCCTGCCGGATATCGTAGATCGCAAAGCCGGAGCCCTCCGGATCGGCCATCACGATCAGCCCGGAGTCGGTTTCGGCGGCCACGGCGTTGCCATCGCCGAAGCGGGCGTTGTCGATCGTCTGGCGGCTCGAGAAGCTGCCGTTGTCGTTCATGCGGAAGGAGGTCAGGCCATCGGGCGTGACGCCGGTGACATGCACGCGCGTTTCGCCGCCGTGGTTGGAGACGAGGATATCGTGCCCGCCGCCGGAGACGAAGCTCGACACGTAGAAGGCGTTATGCCCGAAGACCGGCAGCAGATCGGCGCGCAGGCTGTAGGAGGCGAGCCCCCCCTCAGGCCCCGAGGCGGTGACGAGCTTTGGCCCGCCGGCCCCGGTGACGAGCTCGATATCGGTGATCCCCCTGTCCAGTGTTTCGAAGCCGGACAGGATCTTGCCTTCGATCCTCAATGGCATGGTCTACCCCTTCCACGACCCACGGGGCGGAGTCTGGGGGCGGATCAGGCCGAAAACAGGACGGAGAATGTGGCGGAGGGGTGGCCTATGTTTCGAAATTTTCTGAAACCGGGCGCGGGGCGGCGACCCCGCGCCGTGGGGTTCCGGCTCAGGGCCAGTACTTGTCGTCGCGGAAATCCCGCGGGATGGTCTTGCCGGCTTCGAGCGCATCGGATGCCTTGCGGACAAGGGCGATGCGCGCCCAGAGCGCCTCGCCCGCCTTCCACGCCTGGGCCTCTTCGGGGCTCCAGTTGGCGCGGCCCTTCTCGGCGAGAATGCTGGCTTGCGCGGTGAGGTTGCGCTGCTGCCATTCGGGGCAGATGGCGACGATGCGGCGGTAGGCCTCGGCCTTCACGCCCTCGCAGAGCGCCTCGAGCTGCGCTTGCGCCTTCGCCTCGGCGGTGACGAGTTGCGAAAGGTCGATATTGCTCATGCTGTCACCTCGTAGGCGGGAAGGGGCACCGGCCCGTCGGCCACGTTGGCCAGATCGGCGGGAAAGCGGGTTGCCTTGGGGGCATTGGCCCCGTGCGGCAGGATGAGCGGCACGGTCAGCACGCCTGCATCGTCGCGCTCGACCGGCCCGGCGATCCAGTCGCAGGCGATGGCCTCGCGCGGCAGGGTCGCGCCGCTGGGGATGCCGGAGAAGTCGAAGGACTCGCCGTTGATCGTGAGCGTGTCGCCCGCCTTGGAAACGGCCAGTTCAACGTCTTTTCGCGAAGGGTGAAAGGTGATGTTCATGTGGGGTCTCCCTAGAACCAACGGCCAACGGCCATTACGCTGACCTCAACAGTGTCGCCAGAAACAAAATCTGTGCCGCCGCTTACCCGGAACACGTTAACCGCCACGTTGCTCAGCCCGCCGACATTGAACGCGCACCCCGGCGTGATTTCATCTGCGGATGGCGTTGCAGTAGAGGCAAAGGCGGAAACGGAGCCGACAGTGCTTTTCACATGCCCGGACTGGGAAACGTCCGCCGTTACTGTAAACGACGCTGGGTAAGTCCATGTGGCTTCAAGGCGCGCCGCCGTCGCGAAGCTAAGCTGCAGAGTGTTACGCCAGCAGATTTGCGTCCCGTCTGCGTGACGAATGTAATGGCCGTTTGCGTTGCTGGCGTATTCAATCACCGCGCCTGTCGGCGTACCGCCGGATTGAGAGACGGTGCCGAGCAGGTTACCGGGGCCGTAGCCGTAATCGGCGCGCATCAGGCGGCCCGGGGTGATATCGGTGGCCGCTTGCTGCACGGCGGTTCCGACGAGCTTGAAGGGTATCGTGATTTCCTGCGTGGCGGCATCGGCCTTGAGCGCGTCATGCCATGCGCTGCCGTCGTCGCTCACCTTGAGGGAAAAGGCGGTATCGCCCGCGAGGCCCATCTCGGCATGGCCGGTGAAACCGGACTGGAAGAGGAGCGAGGCGGTTTCGGTATCGTCGGCCTTGTTGACCTTGATCTGGTGGCCTGCGCCATCATGGGTGAAGAGGCTGGCGGCGGAGGCCATGGCGAGCCTGTTGGTGCTGTCGGAGGTGGTGCCGATGCCGATGCCGCTCAGGTTGTCGAAATCCACCGCGATCTCGGCCCAAGCGCCGCCCTGATAGGCTTTCAGGACGCCTTCGGCCTTGTCCCATGCGCGCCAGCCCTCGTGAGGAGTGAGAAAGAGCCAACCCTCGCCCGCCCGCAGCGCCAGCTTGCCGCCTTCGCCTGCCCAGTCGCCGGTGGGGGCGGCGCCGAGCGCGAAGAGCGTGCCGTTGACCGGGCTCGCGGGCGGCGTCTCGGCGCCGGTTTCTTCGAGAACGGCCTGCACCAGCGCGTCGAGCAGCTGCAGGGCCTCGTTGTGGGTGACGTGTTTTTGCGCCTGCGAGGGCTTGATGAGCGGCAGGTCGAGGCGCGGCGATACATCGGACATGAAGCGGCTCCCATGAGGAAAGACACCGCTTGTCTAGATTTGGCCCCTTAACGCGGTCTGACCCCTACGTTCCGCAGTTTCCAAAGGGTTAAGCCCTTGGGATTTCAGCCTTTTGCACCTTGCTTGCGGGCATAGACATCCTCGTAGCGCACAATGTCATCCTCGCCGAGATAGCCGCCCGTCTGCACCTCGATGAGCTCCATCGGGAACTTGCCGGGGTTCTCGAGCCGGTGAACGGCGCCCAATGGAATGAAGACGGATTCGTTTTCGGGCAGGAGCCGCACCTCGTCATCCACCGTGACTCGCGCGGTGCCGGAGACGACGACCCAATGCTCGGAGCGGTGGACGTGGCTTTGCAGGCTGAGCGCCGCGCCGGGATTGACCACGATCCGCTTCACCTGGAAGCGCTCGCCCAGAACGAGGGTTTCGAAATAGCCCCAGGGGCGGTGATCGACCGGGAAGGTATCGGCCTGGGTGACGCCCTCCTCGCGCATCAGCTTCACGAGCTTGCCCACGTCTTGCACGCGGGCGCGATCGGCCACCAGCACCGCATCTGCCATCGCGACGGCGACGATGTTCTCGAGACCGAGGCCCACGAGGCGCACCCTGTCGGATTCGGAGCGCAGCAGGCTGTCGGCGCAATCGACGGCGGTGACGGGGCCGGAGGTGACGACGCCGCTCTCGTCGCGCTCGCCATGATCGCGCACCGCGTTCCAGCCGCCGAGATCGGACCAGTCGCCGCGATGGACGACGACGGAGAGGTTATCGACCCGCTCCATGATCGCGTAGTCGATGGAGATGTCCTCGCAGGCCTCCCACGGCTTGGCGGCGAGGCGGAGGAAGCCCAGATCGGGCTCGGCCTCGTCGAAGGCCTTGCGCACGTGGCCGAGGATCACGGGCGCATGGGCTTCGAAGGCGGCGATGAGGGTTTGGGCAGCATAGAGAAAGATGCCCGAGTTCCACATGAAGTTGCCGGCCGCGAGCATCTCCTCGGCGCGTTCGCGTGAGGGTTTCTCGACGAATTTCCGCAGCGGCACGGGGGCCTCGCCCGGGTTGGCCTCGGCCAGTTCGAGATAGCCATAGCCGGTTTCTGGATGGCTGGGTGCGATGCCGAAGGTCACGATCTTGCCGGCGCGCGCGGCCTCGGCACCGCGCTGCACGGTTTCGCGGAAGATGCCGGCCTGCTGGATGTAGTGATCGGAGGGCGCGGCGAGGATCAGGCCATCGGGATCGGTCTCTGCCACCGAGAGCGCCGCCGCCAGAAGCGCGGGCGCGGTGTTGCGCGCGGCGGGTTCGATCAGCACGGCGCCGGGGTCTATCCCGGCTTCGGCAAGCTGCTGGGTGGCAATGAAGCGGAAATCGGAATTGGTGACCACCACCGGCGGGGCGAAGCCCTCGCCCGAGGCGCGGCGCGCGGATTGCTGGAAGAGGCTGCCCTCGCCGATCATCGGGACGAACTGCTTGGGGTAGCTCTTGCGCGAGAGCGGCCAGAGCCGCGTGCCGGAACCGCCGCAGAGAATGACGGGTGTTATCTTGTGGGGCATGGGCGGGCTCTGATTTCCGTGAATTGCCTTTCTCCCCGGTTTAGCAATGCCTTGGGCGAAATGACATAGGCTTCGTTACCGCGCGGTGCGCAGCGCTCGGGTGGCTGTCTCGTCGAGGCTGCCATCTTCCCGCAGGATCACGCCGAAAAGCGCCTCGGCCTCCGCAGGGCTGTAGCGCCCGAGCCGCACGTCTTCGGCCACCAGCGCGGGAGCGCGGGTGAAGGGGTTGCCATAGCCGCCGCCGCCGGGCGTCTTCACGCAAACCCTGTCGCCGGGGGCGAGGGGGATATCCTGCTCCTTGGAGAGATGCTCGGGCGTGTGCGCCTTGCCGCCGCGCCAGACGGTGACCTCGTTGGGCGCGCCATCCATGCCGCCGAGCGCGCCTTGCGGGCCGAAGCGACCGTGATCCATCACGAAGCTGGCCTTGGCGTGGCCGCGCCGCAGCTCGACCTCGTAATCGAGCCCGAAGCCGCCGCGACGGGCGCCTGCGCCGGCGGAGCCTTCGCGCAGGGCGTAGCGGTGATAGAGCACGGGGAAGGCCTGCTCCATGATCTCGATGGGGGGCGCTTTCGAGATGCCGATGGTGGAGCAGCCGTTGGTGAGCCCGTCGCCGCCCGCGTAGCCGCCATAGCCGCCGCCCGAGAGCTGGTACATCACGAAATCGCGGTTCCTGGCCGGGTCGTGCCCGCCGAGGGCGAAATTGCCGCTGGTGCCGGCGGGCGCGGCGGTGACGCGCTCGGGCAGCGCCTCGACCAGCGCGGCGAAGACGGCCTCGGCGATGCGCTGCGAGACTTCCGCGGCGCAGCCGGAGACGGGGCGGGGATAGTGCGCATCGAGGAAGGTGCCCTCGATGCCCACGACATTCAGCGGCTCGAAGGCGCCCGCGCTGATCGGCACCTCGGGGAAGATGTGGCGCATGGCGAGATAGACGGAGGAAAGCGTGGTGGCGCGGACCGAGTTCATCGGCCCGGCGCAGGGGGCGGAGGAGCCGGTGAAATCGAAGGTGAGGCCTTCGCCCTCGCGGTGGACGGAGAGGCGGATTTCGAGCGGCTCGTTCACCACGCCGTCACTGTCGACCCAGGCGGAGGCGGTGAAAGGCCCCTGCCCGATTTCACCGATGAAACCGCGCATCTGCTCGGCGGCGCGGCGGCGGAGCTCGGCAATGGCGGCCAGCACGGTGTCGTCGCCGTAGCGATCCATCAGCGCGTCGAGCCGCTCGGCGCCGAGCTGCAGCGCGGCGGCCTGCGCCTTCACGTCGCCGATGCGCTGATCGGCCACGCGGATGTTGGAGCAGATGATCTGGTAGATCTCCGTATCCATATGGCCGCGCTTGAAGAGCTTGACCGGCGGCAGCCGCAACCCCTCCTGCTCGACCGCCGTGGCGGAGGCGGAGAACCCGCCCGGAACGGTGCCGCCGATATCCGGCCAATGCCCGGTGTTGGAGAGCCAGAAACAGAGCCTGTTCTTGCGGAAAAAGGGCTTGGCAAAGCGCACATCCATCAGGTGCGTGCCGCCGAGATAGGGATCGTTGACGATGTAGATGTCATCGGGATCGGGCGGGGCGGTGATACCCGCCTCGATGCGCTCGATGAGGTTGGCGGTGGAGGCCTGCATCGTGCCCACGAAGACCGGCAGGCCGCCTGCCCCCTGCGCCACGAGCGCGCCGTCGCGCGCATCGTAGATCCCATCGGAGCGGTCGTTGGCCTCGGCGATCACCGGGGAGAAGGCGGCGCGGGAAAAGGCGAGATCCATCTCGTCGCAGATCTGCTGCAGGCCGGCCTGGATGACGGAAAGCGTGATCGGGTCGATGCTCATGCCGCTGCCCGCACGTGGATGACGATGTTGCCCAAGGGATCGCCCTCGGCGATGTCGCCCGGTTCGATAAGGATGGTGGTGTCCATCTGTTCGATCAGCGCGGGGCCCTTGAGCGAGAAGGCGAGCGGCATGTGATCGCGCCAGTAGACGGGCACCACCTGAGAGCCACTCTCGAATTGAACCTCGCGCTCTTCCGTCTGGGCCTCGGCCAGCGTTTGGCGCCGGGTTTCGGGGGCGATGAGGGCGGAGATATCGAGCGGTACGCGTGCGCCGATCACCGAGCAGTTGGCGTTGACCACGAGCGCGCGGGTTTCGGGCAAAGCGACCCTGAACCGGCGGAAATAGACCTGATCGAAGAGCGCCTTGAGGTCTTCCGGCGCGATGTCGGGGCGTTCGAGTGGCACACGCAAAAGGTGGGTCTGGCCCACGAACTGCATGTCGACGCTGTAGAGGTGGCGCAGGCCGGTGATCTTGACCCGCTCCTTGGCCACCAGCGCCTCGCCCTCGGCGCGCTGGGCCTCGAACACCTGCGCCAGCATGTCGGGCGGGAGCGCATCGACGGGGGTGTTCACGGTTTGCACGAAATCGTGCCGCAGGTCGGCCACCACGCAGCCGATGGCGTTGGTGAGACCCGGGCGGCTCGGCACGAGGATGGAAGGAACCCCAAGCTCGCGCGCCAGTGCCGAGGCATGAAGCGGCCCGGCACCACCGAAGGCGAAAAGCGCGAAATCGCGCGGGTCGGCGCCCATGGAGAGGGAAACCATGCGAATGGCGCCTGCCATCTTCATGTTGCCGAGGCGGATCACGGCGAGCGCGGCCTTCTGCGCCGACAACCCGAGAGGCGCGCCGAGCTCGCGGGCGAAGACGGCCTCGACCTCTTCCACCGTCACCCCGCCTTTGACCGCGATGCGCTGCGGGTTGAGCCGCCCGAGGAGCAGGTTGGCATCGGAGATGGTGGGCCGCGTGCCGCCGCGCCCGTAGCAGATGGGCCCCGGATCGGCCCCGGCGCTGTGTGGCCCCACCTCCAGAAGCCCGGCGGAATTGACCTGCGCGATGGAGCCGCCGCCCGCGCCGACGGTGCGCACGTCGACCATCGGCACATGGATGGGCATGGCGTATTCGATCTCTATCTCACTCGAAACCGCCGGCTCCGCGCCGCGCACCAGCGCCACATCGGTTGAGGTGCCGCCCATGTCGTAGGTGATGAGATCGGGCATCCCGGCGGCGCGGCCCGTATAGGCGGCGGCCATGACGCCGGAGGCGGGGCCGGACATCACCGTCTTGGCGGCTTCCTTCGAGACGAAGCGGGAGGACACCATGCCGCCATTGCCGTTCATTACCAGCACGTCGCGCGCATAGCCCTCTCCGGCGAGGCGCTCCATCAACCGGGTGAGGTAGCGATCGAGGATCGGCTGAACGGAGGCGTTGACGGCGGCGGTGACCCCCCGCTCGAACTCGCGCGATTCCTGCAGGATGGCGTGGCCGAGGGTGATATGCGCATTGGGCCAGATCGTGGCGAGAAGCTCTCCGGCGCGGCGCTCGTGGGCGGGGTTGGCATAGGCGTGGATGAAATGCACCACGACCGACTCGCAGCCTGCCTCGAGCAGCGCCTCGCCCGCCGCGAGCACCGCGCTTTCATCGAGCGGAAACACCACTTCGCCGCCTGCATCCATGCGCTCCGGCACCTCAAGCCGCAGGTCGCGCGGGATGATGGGGGTGAACTGGCCGGTCATCCCGTAGGGTTGGGGCCGGGTGCGGCGGCCAAGCTCGAGCACGTCGCGAAATCCGCGGGTGGTGATGAGGCCGGTGCGGCTGAGCTTGCGCTCGAGAACGGCGTTGGTGGTGGTGGTGGTGCCATGCACGATGAGATCGAGCGTGGCGAGATCGCATTCGGCGGCGCTCAGGGCGTTCATCACCCCGTCGGCCTGGTTCTGCGGCGTGCTCGGCACCTTGGCGAGGCGGACGGCGCCCGTTTCCTGATCGAGTTCAAGCAAATCGGTGAAGGTGCCGCCGACATCCACCCCCACGACCAGCCCGGATCCTTTCGGCCCCATGCGCATCCCTTCCTGCTTTGGATGGAAGCGTTGTCGAGCCGTGTTGGAAAGTCAACGCGCGGAGAGAAGGTGCAGGGTTTTCTCGCAGGGGGTGCCGCTGAAGAAGGCGTTCAGCAGGCCGGGGAAAACCGGCTCTTCGGAGGCGTGGGCGAAGAGCGTGGCGCAGGAGCGGAGCTTCATCGCATCTACAGGGCCGAGAATGGCCTCTGCCTCTGCGCCATCATGGGCCAGCATCGCGGTGCTGATGGCGAGGAGGCGCGGGCCCAGCACCTCGTGCCCGATATATTGCTCGGCCTCGGCCAGATCGGCGATGCCGTAGAACCTGGCATTGGCGGAGTGCCCCAGCCCGCGCAGCTGGGGGAAGACGAACCACATCCAGTGGGTCTGCTTGCGGCCGCTCTCGATTTCTTCGAGCGGGCGGGGCCAGAGGCGCGCCTGCGCGTCGAGAAAGCGGCCGAGGTTCACTTGAGGATGCCGGGGAGGCGCAGCCCGTGCTCCCGTGCGCAGTCGATCGCGATGTCGTAGCCCGCATCGGCATGGCGCATCACGCCGGTGGCCGGATCGTTCCAGAGCACGCGGGCGAGCCTGCGGTCGGCATCCTCGGTGCCATCGCAGCAGATCACCATGCCCGAATGCTGGGAAAAGCCCATGCCGACGCCGCCGCCGTGATGGAGGCTCACCCATGTGGCGCCGCTGGCGGTGTTGAGGAGCGCGTTGAGCAGCGGCCAGTCGCTCACGGCATCCGAGCCGTCTTTCATCGCCTCGGTTTCGCGGTTGGGGGAGGCCACGGAGCCGCTATCCAGATGGTCGCGGCCGATCACCACCGGGGCTTTCAACTCGCCGGTGCGCACCATCTCGTTGAAGGCGAGCCCGGCCTTGTGGCGCTCGCCGAGGCCGATCCAGCAGATGCGGGCGGGCAGGCCCTGGAAGGCGATACGCTCCTGCGCCATGTCGAGCCAGCGGTGCAGGTCGGCGTGATCGGGGAAGAGCTCCTTCATCTTGGCGTCGGTCTTGTAGATATCCTCCGGGTCGCCCGAGAGCGCGCACCAGCGGAAGGGGCCGATGCCCTTGCAGAAGAGCGGGCGGATATAGGCGGGCACGAAACCGGGGAAGGCGAAGGCATCCTCCAGCCCCTCCTCCTTGGCGACCTGCCGGATGTTGTTGCCGTAATCGAGCGTGGGAACGCCGGCGTTCCAGAAATCCACCATCGCCTGCACATGCACGCGCATCGAGGCGCGGGCGGCCTTTTCCACCGCTTTAGGGTCTGATTCCTGTTTCGCGCGCCATTCGCCCACGCTCCAGCCCTGCGGGAGGTAGCCATGCACGGGGTCATGCGCGCTTGTCTGGTCTGTCACGATGTCGGGCTTCACGCCGCGCTTCACGAGCTCGGGGAAGACATCTGCCGCATTGCCGATGAGCGCCACGGATTTCGCCTCTCCCGCGGAGGTCCAGCGCTCGATCATGGCGAGGGCCTCGTCGAGCGAATGGGTGATCTCGTCGACATAGCGGGTGCGCTTGCGGAACTCGGCGCGGGTTTCGTCGCATTCGACCGCGAGGCAGCAGGCGCCGGCGAAGACCGCCGCGAGGGGTTGTGCGCCGCCCATACCGCCAAGGCCGCCGGTGAGAATCCAGCTGCCCTTGAGGTTGCCGCCGTAATGCTGCCGCCCGGCCTCGGCGAAGGTCTCGTAGGTGCCCTGAACGATGCCTTGCGTGCCGATATAGATCCACGATCCGGCGGTCATCTGGCCATACATCATCAGGCCTTTGCGATCGAGCTCGCTGAAATGGTCCCAGTTGGCCCAATGGGGCACGAGGTTGGAGTTGGCGATGAGCACGCGAGGGGCATCGGCATGGGTCTTGAAGATGCCGACGGGCTTGCCGGATTGCACGAGCAGCGTTTCGTCGAGCTCGAGGCCCTTCAGCGCGCCGACGATCCGGTCGAAATCCTCCCATGTGCGGGCGGCGCGGCCGATGCCGCCATAGACCACCAGCTCATGCGGGTTCTCGGCCACGTCGGGATGCAGGTTGTTCATCAGCATCCGCATCGGCGCTTCGGTGACCCAGTGCTTGGCGCTGATCTCGGTGCCGGTATCGGGGTAGATGTCGCGGGTGTTGTGGCGCGGGTTCGTCATGTCAGCTCTCCATCAAGGGCCAGGCTCTCGAGCTTGCCAAGCAGTGTTTTCAGATGTGTTCGGGTCTCATTCGCGCGCTCTTCGAGGTAGGTCCAGGGCGCGGATTCCTGCATGTAGGTGGATTGCGCGAGTTCCATCTGGATGGCGTGGAGGCCATTGGCCGGCTGGCCGTAATGGCGCGTCGTCCACCCGCCCTTGAAGCGGCCATTGGTGATACCGGTGTAGCCGGGGGCCTTGGCGCAGACTTCCTCAACGGCCTTGGTGATGGCAGGTGCGCAGGTGCGGCCCTCGTTGTCGCCGATGTTGAAATCGGGCAGGCGGCCCTCGAAGAGGAAGGGGATCTCGGAACGGATCGAGTGGCAATCGTAGAGGATGGCGACGCCGTGGCGGGCTTTCACCCGGCCGAGTTCGGCCTGCAGCGCGGCGTGGTAGGGGGCGTGGTAGGCCTTGCGCCGCGCGGCGATCTCCGCGTCATCGGGTTCGGCCTGCCAGATCGGGGCGCCGTCGAAATCGACCATCGGGACGAGGCCCGTGGTGTTCTGGCCGGGGTAGAGCGAGGCGCCGGAAGGGTCGCGATTGGCGTCGATCAGGTAGCGGTGGAAAGTGGCGCGGACCACGGTGGCACCGGGCAAAAGCCCTTCATAGAGCCTGTGGATGTGCCAATCCGTATCGGCCAGCTCCTGCCCGCGCGGGTTGAGCGCCTCGAAAACCTCCTCGGGCAGCCATGTGCCGGTATGGGGCATCCCGAGCACGATGGGGCTGTCACCCCGGGTAACGGTGAAAGGATCCATCAGAGCGCTCCCATATCGGTTGCGAGACCGGCGGCCGAAACGAGCGCGCCGGTTTCGATGAGATGCGCGGCGGCGGCGATGTCGGGCGCGAGATAGCGGTCTTCCACCACGGGGGGCACATCCTCGCGCAGCCGTGCCATGGCCTTCTGCAGCGGTTCGCTTGTTTGCAGCGGCGCGCGGAAGCCGATGCCCTGCGCGGCGCAGATCGCCTCGACCCCGAGGATGGTGTTGAGGTTCGTGTTCATCCGGGCGAGGCGGCGCGCGGCATGGGCGGCCATGCTCACGTGATCCTCCTGGTTGGCGGAGGTGGGCGTGGAATCGGTGGTGCAGGGGTTGGCGAGGTGCTTGTTCTCGCTCATCAGCGCTGCTGTCGTCACCTCGGCGATCATCAGGCCGGAATTGAGGCCGGGATCGGGGGTGAGGAAGGGCGGCAGATCGAAGCTCAGCGTCGGGTCGACCATCAGGGCCACGCGGCGCTGGGCGATGGCACCGATCTCGGCGATGGCCATGGCGATCTGATCGGCGGCGAAGCCCACGGGCTCGGCGTGGAAGTTGCCGCCGGAGACGATCTTGCGTTCGGCGACCAGCACGAGGGGATTGTCGGTGACGGCGTTTGCCTCGATCTCGAGCGTTTCACCGGCGCGGCGCAGCAGGTCCATCGCGGCGCCGGTCACCTGCGCCTGGCAGCGGATGCAGTAGGGATCCTGCACGCGGCTGTCGCCCTCGCGGTGGCTCTCTCGAATCTCGCTGCCTTCCATCAGGCCGCGCTGAGCGCGGGCGGCGAAGATCTGGCCCTTGTGGCCGCGCAGGGTGTGAATCTCGTCGACCAGCGGGGCGGTGGAGCCCATGATCGCGTCGGTCGAGAGCGAGGAGGTGACAATGGCGCCCAGCGCGTTGCGCCATGCGCCCCAGAGGCCGACAAGCGCGCAGGCGGTGGAGAATTGCGTGCCGTTGATGAGCGCGAGGCCTTCCTTGGGGCCAAGGATGATAGGCTCTATTCCGGCCTTTTTCAGCGCATCTTTCCCGTTGAGCCGGTTGCCTTGATAGATGGCCTCGCCCTCGCCGATCATTACGGCGGCCATATGCGCGAGCGGTGCGAGATCACCCGAGGCGCCGACGGAGCCTTGCACCGGCACCACGGGCACCACATCGGCGGCGAGAAGTTCCTCGATGATCTCGATGGTGCGCCAGCGGACGCCCGACGCGCCGCGCCCGAGCGAGAGCAGCTTCAGCGCCATCATCAGCCGGGTCGTTGGTGCATCGAGCGGCTCGCCGACGCCGCAGCAATGGCTAAGGATGAGGTTGCGTTGGAGGGCTTCCGTCTGTTCGCGCGGGATCTTCACGCTGGCGAGCTTGCCGAAGCCGGTGTTGACGCCGTAAACGGCCTCCTCGCCTTCCGCCGCCTCGCGGACCAGCGCCTCCGCGGCCTCCACATCCGGCTTGACGCTGCGAACGAGCCTTGCAGCGCGCCCTTCGCGCCAGAGGGTTTCGAGCGTGTCGAGCGTGGTGGTGCCCGGAACGAGCTCCAGTGTCATGCCTTGCCTCCGAAGATGCGCTTGTGGAGTGGGTTGAAGCCGATGCGATAGGCGAGTTCGGCTGGTGCAGAGACGTTCCAGATCGCCAGATCGGCGCGGTTGCCGGCTGCTATCACGCCGCAATCGGCGAGGCCGAGCGCGCGGGCGCCGTTGCGGGTGACGCCGGCAAGCGCCTCCTCGGGGGTGAGGCGGAAGAGGGTGCAGCCCATGTTCATCGTCAGCAGAAGCGAGGTGAGCGGCGACGAGCCGGGGTTGCAATCGGTGGCGAGCGCCATCGGCACGTGATGGTTGCGGAACGCCTGCACCGGGGGCAGCTGCGTTTCGTGCAACGTGTAGAAGGCGCCGGGCAGAAGCACGGCGACGCTGCCGGAGACCGCGAGGGCGCTGGCATCTTCCTCGGTGGCGTATTCCACGTGATCCGCGGAGAGCGCGCCGAAGCGTGCGGCGAGTTGCGTGCCGCCGATATTGGAGAGCTGCTCGGCATGGAGCTTCACGGGCAGGCCAAGCTCGGTGGCGCGCTGGAAAACAGGCTCTAACTGGGCGGTATTGAAGGCAATGCCCTCGCAGAAACCATCCACCGCATCGGCAAGCCCGGCTTCTGCGGCGGCCTCGAGCGCGGGCAGGCAGAGCTCGGCGATATAGGCCTCGGGGCGGGTCTTGTAATCGGCGGGGATGGCGTGGGCGCCGAGGAAGCTGGTTTTCACCCGCACCGGGCGAACCTCGGCGATGCGCCGGGCCACGCGCAGCATCTTGAGCTCTGTTTCGATGTCGAGCCCGTAGCCGGACTTGATCTCGAGGGTGCAGACGCCTTCGGCCAGAAGTGCATCGACGCGGGGCAGCGCATCGGCAAGCAAGGTCTCTTCATCGGTTTCGCGGGTGGCGCGCACGGTGGAGACGATACCGCCGCCGGCACGGGCGACCTCCTCGTAGCTCGCACCGTTGAGCCGCATCTCGAACTCGCCCGCGCGGTTGCCGCCGAAGACGATATGGGTGTGGCAATCCACGAGGCCGGGGGTGACGAGCCGCCCTTCGAGGTCTTCGCCCTCTTCCGCGAAGTCGCCCGGCAGGTCGCTCTCCGGCCCGACCCAGCGAATCATGTCATCGGCGATGGAAATGGCCCCGTTGGGCAGCAACCCATAGGGCGTGTCGCCCTGCATCGTGGCGATCGTCGCGTTGCGCAGCAGCATGTGGGAAACCCGTTCTTGATTTGCGGTGCGATTTGGCTCATTATGTCTATACATAATATCATGTCAAGGCGGGATCGAGAATGACGAGGATTTGGGCGAAGCAGGCCTTGCTGCCGGATGGCTGGGCAGAGGACGTGGCGGTTGAGCTTGGCGCGGATGGCAGGATCGCCTCGGTTACGCCCGGCGCGGCACGCGGCGGCGAGACCGTGGGCATCCTGCTTCCGGCACCCGTCAACGCGCATTCCCACGCGTTTCAGCGCGCCATGGCGGGGCTGACCGAGGCGCGCGGCCCCGATACGAGCGACAGTTTCTGGACGTGGCGGCGCCTGATGTACCGCTTTCTCGACGTGCTGACGCCGGAGCAGATCGAAGCCATCGCCGCACTGGTGCAGATGGAGATGCTGGAGGCGGGATACGGGACAAACGTGGAGTTTCACTACCTGCATCACCAGCCGGGGGGCGTGCCCTATGACGCGCTTTCGGAAACCGCGCAGCGCATCGCGGCGGCAGCGGCGCATACCGGGATCGGGCTGACGCTCTTGCCGGTGCATTACCAGTTCGGCGGGTGCGACAGGCGCGAGTTGGGGCCGGGGCAGATCCGCTTCGGGAACGACGCCGCGCGATTCGCCCGGCTGGCGGAGGAGAGCCATGCCGCGTTGGCAGGGCTGCCGGATGACACGGGGTTTGGCGTTGCGCCGCACAGCCTGCGGGCGGTTGCGCCGGAGGATGTGGCGCGCGCGAAGGAAAACGCGCGCGGCGGGCCGGTGCATATGCACTTGGCCGAGCAGTTGGCCGAGGTGGAAGAGGTGGAGGCGTCGCTGGGCGCGCGGCCGGTGGAATGGGTTCTGAGCAATCTCGACGCGGATGAGGGCTGGTGTTTCATTCATTGCACGCAGATGAAGCCCCATGAAACCGAGGGGTTGGCGAAGACAGGCGCGGTGGCCGGGCTGTGCCCGATCACCGAATCGAGCCTGGGCGACGGGATCTTCGACGGGGTGCGCTGGCGCGATTCGGGCGGCAGCATCGCCATCGGTTCGGATTCGAACATCCGCATCGCGCTTTCTGAGGAGCTGCGCACGCTCGACCACTCGCAGCGGCTGCGCGACCGCTCGCGCGCGGCGCTGGCGACACCGGAGAAGAGCACCGGCCGCGCGCTTTTCGACGCGGTTTGCGCGGGCGGGGCGAAGGCTGCGGGCCGGGCGACCGGGGCGATTGCGCCCGGGCTATACGCCGATCTGGCCGCGCTCGATGACGGGCATTTCGACATGGAAGGCCAGAAGGCCGACAAGCTGCTCGATGTCTTTGTCTTTGCGGGCTCGGATGCGATGGTGACGGATGTGTGGGCTGCCGGGCGGCACATGGTGAAAGAGGGGCGGCATGTGCGGCGCGATACCATCGTGGCGGCTTACCGGAAGGCCGTATCGACCTTGAGGGATGCACTATGACCGTGGCCAAGCCAAGTAACTGGCAGGAGATTCAGGCGGAGGTGCAGCGCCGGATCTACGAGCGGGAATGGCCGCCGGGCCGGATCATTCCCGGCGAGGTGGATCTGGCGGAAGAGTTCGGCGTTGCGCGGGCCACGGTGAACCGGGCGCTGCGCGAACTGGCGGAAACCGGGCTTCTGGAGCGTCGCCGCAAGGCCGGCACGCGGGTAGCGCTGCACCCGGTGAGCAAGGCGACGCTGGAGATTCCGGTGATCCGGCAGGAGATCGAGAGCCGGGGGATGGAATATGGCTATCGGCGGCTGTCGATTGACAAGGGCGGCCATGAGGCGAGCGCGGAGGTGCCCATCGCCGGGCAGGTGCTGCATATTCGCGCGCTTCACATCGCGGATGGTGCGCCTTACGTGCATGAAGAGCGCTGGATCAGTCTCGAAACCGTGCCGAAAGCGGCGAAACTCGGCTTCGAGGAGGTGAGCGCCAACGAATGGCTGCTGGCCAATGCGCCCTATACGCGTGGCGACATCGAGATCACGGCGGGGGCTTCGGAAGGCCATGTTGCCGAGGCGCTGGAAGCTGCGGCGGGAACGCCTCTCCTTGTGATCCGCCGGGTCACATGGGACCACGACGCGCCGGTGACCTGCGTGCGCCTGACCTATGCGGCGGGCCACAAGCTGACAACACAGCTCGGCGGCTGAAGCCTCACTTGGAGATCGTCTCTACCGTCAGGTTGCCGTTGGTATAGACGCAGATATCAGCGGCGATCGCCATGGATTGCCGGGCGATCTCTTCGGCGGAACGATCGCTGTCGTAGAGCCCGCGTGCGGCGGCAAGCGCGAAATTGCCGCCAGAGCCGATGGCGGCGATGTCATGTTCGGGCTCCAGCACGTCGCCCGCGCCGGTGATCACGTAGAGGTCGGCGCCATCGGTCACGATGAGCATGGCCTCGAGCTTCTGCAGATACTTGTCTGTCCGCCAGTCCTTGGCGAGATCGACGCTGGCGCGCTGCAGTTGGCCGGGCGTGGCCTCGAGCTTGGCCTCGAGACGTTCGAGCAGGGTGAAGGCATCGGCTGTGGAGCCTGCGAAACCGGCCACCACGTCATAGCCGCCGGGCGAGAGCCTGCGCACCTTGCGCGCGGTGCCCTTGATGACCGTCTGGCCGAGGCTCACCTGCCCGTCGCCCGCGACGACCACTTCTCCGCCCTTGCGCACCGCCACGATGGTGGTGCCGTGCCAGCCGGGAAACTCCTGTGCCATATGGCTCTCCTCGCCTTGCCGCGCCCTGTGGCGGCGGAATGAAAAGGGCCGCCTGAGGGGGCGGCCCGGCCTCATTTCAGCAGCACCGACGCGTCAGATGCTCTCTTCGATCCAGCTTTGCAGCGCCGCCTTGGGGGCCGCGCCGGCGCGGTTGGAGACGATCTCGCCGTTCTTGAAGATGAAGAGGGCCGGAATGCCGCGAATGCCGAGCTGCGTAGCGGTGTTGGGGTTCGAATCCACATCGACCTTGGCGATCTTCACCTTGCCGTTCATCTCGTCGGAAATCTCTTCCAGAGCCGGGCCGATCTGCTTGCAGGGGCCGCACCACTCCGCCCAGAAATCCACCACGACGGGGATATCGGAATTCTTCACTTCGGTGTCGAAAGTCTCGTCTGTTACGGCGACCGTGGCCATTGGGGTTCTCCTGAAAAGATGCTGCGCTTGGAGTGGCAAACTATGTAGGCCTCTGCCGCGCGTCAAGGCAGGGTGGTGTTTGCGAGGGCCTCGGACACAAGATCGTGTGGCAGAACCATCAGGCTCGGGGCTCTCGTCCAGAGCAGCGCGGTCGATATCCGGCGGCCGGGGTAGAGTTGCGCGAGAGCCTCGGCATAGGCGCCCATCTGCCGCAAGAGGCCGTCAGGGCAGGCCGCCGGCGTGGGCGGAACCATCGCGTTGGTCTTGAAATCCACGGCGAGCACATGCCCGGGCGAGACGACCAGCCTGTCGATGATGCCGTGAATGCGACGGCCTGCGAGCGTGGGCAGGTTGGCGCTGACGGGCACCTCGGCGAGACTGCCGGGCGCGAAGACCTCCTGCATCACCGGCGAGCCGAGCACGGAGGCGGCCTCCTCAAGCAAGAGTGCGGCCTCTGCCTCGGTCAAGGGTTCAGTGCCGTCCGCGAGAAGCGCGCGCGCAGCCTTGGGCCACTCGGCCTCGGGCAGGGCGGGCAGAAGCTCGAGCAGGCGATGCACGCGGCTGCCCCGGAGCTTGGCGGCATCCTCGTCGAGCCCCTCTTCGCCGGGAAGCGCCTTGGCGCCGCCGAGACCGGAGGGGCTGAGCGTTTCAGGCAGCGCCTCCACTTCCGGGGCGGGGTGACGGAAACAGGCGGGCAACGGCACCGGGGCTTCCGCCTTTGCCGCCACGGCTTCTTGCGCGATCTCGGGCCACTGGCCGTCCTCGAGCCGCAGCCCCTCGCCGAGATCGGTTGCGAGCGGGCTGGCACCGAGCGCCTCCATGCCGGCGCGGACCTTGTCGTGCCAGCTTTGGCCATCCTTGCCCAGATCGCCCGCCGCGCCAAGGATGAGCCATTGTTCGGCCCGGGTCATCGCCACGTAGAGCAGCCGGTTGCGCTCGGCTTCAGACACATCGCGTTGCGCGGCATCTATCGCGCGTTGAACCTTAGAAACCTCCTTGCCGCCGCTCCGCCAGAGTGCCGCCTCCCCGACGACGGCCAGATCGCCCGGGCTTCGGGCGCGCCATGCGGCGGTATCCGGCAGGATCACCACGGGCGCTTCGAGGCCTTTCGAGCCATGCACTGTCATCACGCGGATACGGTCTCCGGCGCTGTCCATCTGGCGCTTGATCTCGAGATCGTCGGTTTCCATCCACACCAGAAAACCGGTGAGGCTGTCGACATTGCTGCGCTCATAGGCCATCGCCTGGGTGAGCAGGGCGTCGATGCCGTCTTCTGCCTCGTGGCCTAGCCGGGCGAGCAGCTTTTCGCGGCCGCCATGACGGGTGAGGATGCGCTCGATCAATTCGTAGGGGCGCAGGAAATCCACCTGGTTCCGCAGATCGTCGAGCACGGCGACGGTTTCGGGATGAGACTCGGCCTTTGCGCGCAGTTCGGCCCAGAGGTAGGGCCGGGCGCGGCCGTGGGCGAGGCGGTAGAGCTCTGCCTCGCTCCAGCCAAAGAGCGGCGAGCGCAGGGCAGAGGCGAGCGAGAGGCTGTCTTCGGGCGTGGCTAGGAATGCGAGAAGCGCGGCGAGATCCTTCACGGCCAGTTCGCCGCCCACCTTCAGCCGGTCGGCCCCGGCCACGGGCAGGCCCCGCGCCTTGCACTCCCGGATGATGTCGTGAAACACCTCCGAACGGCGGCGCACCAGAACGAGGAAATCGCCCGCCGTGATCGGCCGGGCGCTCTCGCCCGACTTGTCTGGCAGCGGCGTGCCGATCATCGCCTCGATGGCGCGGGCAACCTGCCGGGCGAGCACGATGGAGGGCGCATTGGGCGCCTTCATGTCGACGGGCCTGTACCACTCGGTTTCTTCCTCGGTCTCGGGCTTTTCGACGACCGGCCAGAGATCTACCCGGCCCGGCATGTTTGGGTTGAAGGCGATATGTCTCTGATCCGGCTCGAAACCGCTCCATTCATGCTCCTTGAACACCTCATCGACGAGCCGGAGGATGGTGGGCGAGGACCGGAAGGAGACCTCCATCGGGAGGTCTTGCAGCGGGGTCTGCGTTTCGGCGAGGCGCGCCTTGAACTCGTCGCGCATCCGGTCGAACTCGCGCGGGTCGGCGCCCTGGAAGGAGTAGATGGATTGCTTCTTGTCGCCCACCACGAAGAGGGTGCGAGCGACATCGGTGCGCGCGCCCTCGCCGCTGGTGAACTCCCGGGCGAGCGACTCGATCACCTGCCACTGCACAGGGCTGGTGTCTTGCGCCTCGTCGACGAGGATATGGTCGATCCCGCCGTCGATCTTGTAGAGCACCCAATCCGCCACCTTCTTCACGGTCAGCAGATCGCGGGCGCGGAGGATCAGATCGTCGAAATCGAGCCAGCCGCGCAGCTGCTTGGCCTTCTCGTAGGCGGGCAGGAAGGCCTGCGCGAAATCGTGCAGAACCGCGCATTTCCGGGCGGCTTCGAGCCGCAACAGGAACTGCTTGGCCTCCGCCACACGATCCATCAGGGCGTGAAGCTCGGGCAGGACCGGCTCGAGTGCGGCCACGGCCTTGGTGTGGTTCGATTGGGGAAAGTTGATCGACTTGGAATCGAAGAGCGCGTAACGATCCCGCCCGTCGGACTGGTAGAGGAAGTCTCCGAAGAGCAGCTCGAGATCGGCCATGGTGGGCGCGGTGGTATTGATCTGCGCCAGCCTCGCGGCGATGGCGGGATAGGTTGCCCCGCCCGGCACCCTGAGCCGCTCCAGAAGCTCCGGCCAGAAACCGGGCTCGCTGCCGTCGAAGGCAATGGCAAGCGCCTCTTCCGGCGTGGCATCCGGCGTGATCTCGAGCAAGGCAAGGCTGCGCGAGAGCCCCTCCGTATCGGCGAAAAGGGTGCGGTGCTTCACGAGGGTTTCGGTGAGCTTTTCGAAGGTTTCGCCAGAATAGTGCCGCGCCAACGCGTCGATCTTGCCTCGCTCGGGGCCGGAGGCGAGGGTTTCGAGGATCTCGGCGCGCAACAGGCTGGCAGCGCGGTCTTCCATCTCGGTGAATTGCGGCGAGACGCCGGCCTCGAGCGGAAAACGCCGCAGGAGCGCACTGCAGAAGGAATGGATCGTCTGGATTTTCAGACCGCCGGGGGTTTCGATGGCGCGGGCGAAGAGCCTGCGCGCCTCGCGCAGCGTGGTGTCGGTGATTTTCGAGCCATGGCCAAGATTGACAAGTTGCCGGGTGAGCTCGTCATCCGGCAGCATCGCCCAGCTGCCGAGCCTGCCGAAAAGCCGGTTCTGCATCTCCGAGGCGGCGGCCTTCGTATAGGTCAGGCAAAGGATGTGCTGGGGGTCGACCTGCTCGAGCAGCAACCGCGCGACGCGGTCTGTGAGCACCTTGGTCTTGCCTGAGCCGGCATTGGCCGACACCCATGTGGAATGGCTCGGGCGGGCGGCGGCCATCTGGCGCAGCGTGGCGTCGTCATGGGCCATCAGGAGAGATCCTCCGGGGCGGGATCGTCGGTGATGTCCCATTCGCCGAAACGCGCGAGCTGGTCGTAATCGCCGGTGTCTGTCTTGCTTTGCAGGGCGCGGCGCGAGGTGAAGCCGGTTTCGGGCGCGTGGTAGGCGGCGATGAGGCTCACGAACTCGGCCCAGACCTCGGCGGGCGACACCTTGTCGAGCGGCGCGGGCACTTCGGGCTTGCCGCTGCCGAGGCTGATGAAGACCGCGCCGGAAACCTTTGCCGGCGGCATGCCTTCGAACCCCTCGCGCTCGGCGATCGCGGCCTCGAGCAGCAACTGCTTGTCGAACTTGCGCTGTTCGGCCTCGCTGGGGGCGGCGCCTGTTTTATAGTCGTAGAGATAGAGCGTGCCATCGGGGGCCACGTCTATGCGGTCGGCTTCGGCGGTGAGGCGGAAGCCAAGCTCGGCGATCTCCGCCCCGCCGCGCACCTCGAACCTCGTAGGCTGCGCAAGCGCCCGCCGCGCCATTTCGCCCGCGATGAACTCCTCGGCCACCCGAGCCACCCGCGCCTTCCAGATCGCGCGAGCCTCGGCCCAGGGCACATGGGCATCGAGCGCGGATTGCGTGGCGGCGAGCAGGCGCTCGGGTGTCACGAGCGCCGGGTCTTCCCTGCTGTCGCGGATGAAGGCCTCGAGCGCCTCATGCACCACGATGCCGCGCAGGAGTGCGTCGGGCAGCTTCATCAGCGGGTCGAGCGGGCGCAGGTTGAGCACGTGTTTCGCGTAGATCGCGTAGGGGTCGCGGATGAGCCGCTTGATCTCGGTGACGGAGAGCTTTTTCGGGCGGGCGTCGCGTGGCGGGCGGGGCGAAGGGCGCCTTGCGGGCGGGCTTTCGCCGGGCTCCTCGAGGCGCTCGGCCAACGCGAGCCAATGCGCGCCGCGTTTCTGCATCTGTGCCCAGGCCTCGGCGCCGCCGTTTTGCGGCAGGCCCTTCATCAGGTTCTGCAGGCGGTTGAGCCAGCGGGACGGTACGGTTTCGGCATCGTCGGAGCGGATCGAGCGGGTGAGCCACACCTCGGGCGCGGCGATGGCCTGCTGGAAATCATGCGCCGAAAGGCCGATGCGGCGTTCGGGCAGCAAGAGCCCCGCCTGCAGGCGCAGATCGCGGTTGAGCCACGGATCGGGGGCGGGCGGTTCGGGCCATGTGCCATCGTTCAGCCCGGCGAGAATGAGCAGATCGGCGCCCTGCACGCGCGCCTCGAGCGTGCCCCAGATCAGCACGCCGGGATGCGGCTCGGCGATGCTGCGCACCTGTTCGGCGGACAGCAGGGAGTGAAAGAGCGCGGTATAATCGCGGGGATGCATTGCGCCGCCATAGCCCGCGTTCTCGGCCAGATCCTCCACGAGGGCCAAGACCTGCCGGCCCGCCTCGCGCTCCCAGAGCTGGCCGCTGCCCGTGCCGGCCGGCCCTTGCGCGATGCGTTCCGCGAGTATGCGATGCCGCGCCACCAGCGCCTCGAGCGGTTCGGCGCTGGCGATCTCGGCGGAGGTGAAGCATTCGATCACCCACGCGACCCAGGCGGGCGCATGGGGATCCTGCAGCGGTTCGGCCCAGGCGTGCAGGCTCTTCGCATCCGGGTAGGGCGGGCCGTTGCGCCGCAGGTGCAGCTCGAGCTCGTTGCTCAACCGCACATGCGGGCCACGGTCGGCCCCGCTGTGCGAGAGCGGATGCTTGAGCAGCGTCAGCAGGCTTTCGGCCGAGAGCGGACGGGTGAAGAGCTCGGCCACATGCCGCAGGAAGCGACCCGGCGGCGAGAGGTGAAGCGGCGTGCCGGCGCTGTCGTCGGGCACGATGTCCCAACGGTCGAGCGCGGCGGCGACCTGCCGGGTGAGCGTGCGGTCGGGGGTGATGAGCGCGGCCGTGCGGCCTTCCTCGACCGCCGCGCGAAGGCGCATCGCGATGGTGAGCGCCTCGATCCGTGTGGAGGGCGCCTCGATCAGCGTCATCGCCTCGGTGGCGGCCTGCATCTCCGTCAGGCTCTGGCCGTCGCGCAGCCACTGGTCGGTTACCGGCGCGGGCCGCAGTGCAAGGGAGGTGACGCGGTTGCGCGCCGGGTTGGCGGGCGCCTCGTCGCTCCAGGCCGGTAGCGCGCCGGGCGAAAGGCCGAGATTGCGGCAGAGGAGCGCGAAGCGGTATTGCGGGTGATCCTCGGCGGTCTTGGCATCTAGCAGCCTTTCCCACACATCCGCGGGCATGTCGGTATCGAAGCCGGGAAGCACCACCGCGCCCTGCGGCAGCCGGGCCACCGCCTCGAGAAGCATGCGGGTGGTACCGCGCGAGCCGGTGGAGCCTGCCACGATCACCGGGTGATCGGGTGGCGCCGTCTGCCAGGAGGCGATCAGCCGCTCGATGGCCAGGCGCCGCCGCGCCTCGGTGTCGGGGAGCTCTTCGGATTGCTCGAAATAGTCTCTGACAATGCCCAGAAAGGCCTTTATCCGCGCCCAGTGGCCAGATTGATCTTCTACCTTGAGCGCCTCGATCGCCTCGGTCGGCACCCCCTCGTCTCGCATCTCGTCCATCAGCCGCGCGAGGCTGTCGGCCAGATCGTAAAGCGCGCTGCGCGGCGCGAGATCGGGCTGGGCGTCGAGCAGGCGCGACACGAGCTGCACCAGCTCGAGCCGGCGCCGGAGCGGCGAGACGGGCGGCGGCAGATCGGCCGCGGCGACGGGGCTTGAAAGGTCTGTGACCAGCCGGATCGAAGGCAGCAGCACCGGCGGGCCGGCATCGAAGAGCGCGCGCACCCTGCGGGCCATGCGCCGCGTGTTGACGACAAGCTGCACCCGCGCGAGGGCTTCCGGCGCGTCGCCGGTGCTGCGCGCGAGCAGGCCGCTCACCAGCGCCTTGGGGAAATCGACGCCGAGAGGAACGGTGAAGAGGCGCGGGCTTTCCGAAGGATCAAACATGCCGGGCCTCCAGCGCGGCCTCGGCGAGCGCGATGCCTTCCGGATGGCCCACGTCGCACCAGCGCCCCGGATAGGTGGCCATATAGAGCGACTCACGGGCGAGCATCGCGTTCCAGAGCAGGTTGAGGGAGAAGGCACGCTCCGCGATCTCCGCCAGCGCATCGGTGCGGATGATCTGAAGGCCCGAATAGACGAGGCCCGGGCCGCGTTTGGCCCTGCCATCCTCGCCGGGGGTGAAATCGCCCGTGCCGTGATGGCCGGTGGCCTGCTCGGGCGGGATGCCGAGCAGCAGCGCCTCCATCTCCGGGCGCCAGAGATCGGCCAGCACCTGCAGGGGGTTGGGGCCGATCCAGACGGCATCGGAATTCATGGTGAAGACGGGGCCGGGCCCGAGCAGCGGCAGCGCCGCCTTGAGCCCGCCGCCGGTTTCGAGAACCTCGGGGTGCTCCTCGGAAAAGACCACGCCGCGCCCGGCCAGATGGGCGCGCAGCGGTTCGGGCCGGTAATGCAGGTTGACCACGACACGCCCGGCGCCGAATTGCGTGACCTCGTCGAGCGCATGGTCGATCAGCGGCTTTCCGGCCACCTCGATCATCGGCTTCGGCCTGTCGCGGGTGAGGGCGCCCATGCGGGTGCCGAACCCGGCGGCGAAGATCATCACGGAGCTTGGTGTGTCGCGCATAGGCTCTTCAGACGGGTCAGGGTTTCGGGGCCCGGTTCGGGAAACGTCTCGACCAGGGCGCGGATCGCGGCAAGGGCCGGATGGGTGAGGTCGTGCTGCAGGTGCGCCCAGACACGGGGAATGAGATCGACATAATGCGCCTTGCCGTCGCGGATGCAGAGCCGGGCGAAGACGCCGATGATACGCAGGTTGCGCTGGGCGCCCAGCACGTGGAAGGCGGCGGTGAAGCTCTCCGCATCCTGCCCGGCGGCGGCAATATACCGCGCGCGCATGGCATCGGCCACGTCGGGCGAGACATCGCGGCGGGCGTCTTCGAGCAGCGAGACGAGATCGTAGGCGCGGTGGCCGCTCATCGCATCCTGGAAATCGAGCAGGCCGACGCGCGCAACGCCGTCACGACGGGGTAGCCAGAGCAGGTTCTCGGCGTGGTAGTCGCGCTGAACCAGCACGTCGGCGTCTCCGGCATGTTGGGCAAGAACAGGCTCTATTTCAGCGCAAAGCGCTTCAAGGAGCCGTTCGTTGCGCGTGCCCGTGGCGCCGGAGCAATACCATTCCACCGAGAGCCCGGCGCGCTCTGTCATCAGCTCTGGGCCGTAGGGCTCGAAGCTCCTCGGGGGCGGTGCCTTGTGCAACTCCACCAGCAGGTCGGTCGCGGCGGTGTAGAGTTCCGCCTCGCGCGCGATGTCGCGTTCCAGAACCCGGGCGAAGAGATCGTCTCCGAGATCCTCGAGCAGAAGAAAGCCGTGCGCTTCGTCTGCCGCGATGATCCTGGGCGCGCTGAAGCCCAAACCGGAGAGATGCCGCGCGATGAAGAGGAAGGGGCGCACATCCTCGTCTTTTTCGGGCGGCGCATCCATCAGCACGGCGGTGGCGCCGCCTTCACCGAAGAGCCGCAGGTAGCGGCGGTTCGAGGCGTCGCCCGCGATCACCTTGCGGCTCGCCGCGCCCCAGCCTGCCTGCGCCACGAAACGATCTATCAAAGCGGCCCTATCAGCCATTTCGCATATCCTCGATCGCTTGTGTCCATCTGTCATCCGACCATGTGGCGGTGAGCGTTCGGGCCTCGTCGGTGTCACCGGCGTCGAACAGGAGCGACAGCGCCTCGCGCGGGGCCGTCTCGCCCAGCCGGTCGGGCCACTCCACGAGGCAGATCGCCTCGTCGAAGGCGGCGAAAAGGCCCAACTCCTCGAGTTCGGAGGCATCCGTGAGCCGGTAGAGATCGGCATGCCAGATCTCGCCGCTACGGCCCGGATAGCTTTGCACGAGAGTAAAGGTGGGCGAGGGCACATCCTCGGGCGTCTCCAGCAGCGCCTGGATCACGCCGCGCGCGAAATGCGTCTTCCCGGCGCCGACATCGCCGGAAAGAAGCACCACGGCGCCCGGCGCTAGATGCGTGGCGAGCGCGCGCGCCAAGGCATGGGTCGCGTCGGGGCTGGGGCTGTGAAACGTGGCGCTTCGCGGGGACATGCAGCAGAGACTACACGCCCGGGCGCCGCCCGCAACACGGGATCAGGCGGGTTCGGGCGCGGTGCGCAATTTCTCCTGCAGACCGACCAGTGCGAAGCGGCCCGGAAGCGGCTCTATACGGCATTCCACATTGCCCGCGAGCCGCTTGCGCAGGCGCGGGCGCTCATCGGCCTCTTCGAGGCGCAGGCGGGCCGTTTCCCAGAAATCGGGATCGGGAAAGCGCTTGCGGCACATGCCGAGCAGCGCCTTCAGCTTGATTTCCGCGAAGCGCGTGTCGGGGTCGTAGCCGATGAGCTTGTTGAAGGCCCGGTTGGTGAAGACGAGCACATCGTTCTGCCCGATCACGGCGATGGCCTCGGGCAGCCCGTCGAGCACCGCCTGCCGGGTTTCGATCTGGGTTCGGTAGCGGCGGGCGATGGCGACCTGATCGGTGACATCCTCGATCAGGAAGGCCACCGCACCATCGGGATGCGGATGGCCGGTGAAGCGGTAGGTGAGCCCGTTGGGCAGATACCACGACTCCGAATACTGCCCTTCGGAGGCGCATTCGATCATTCGGGAGATCTGTGCGCGCCAGTCGGCGTAGCTCTTTGGCTCGGGCAGCACCTGCCTGTCGCGCAGGTGATCGAAGAACTCCATCAGGCCGGGCTTGGCGATGAGAAACTCCGGCGTGAGCCCGGTGAGATCGAGCAGGGCGGGATTGAACAGCACAAGCCGGCGCGAGTGGTCGAAGACGGCAAGGCCGGTGGCGAGATCGGCGAAGGTTTTCGTGAGTGTCTGGATGAAGGCGCCCCGCACGGATTCGGCTCGGACGATGCGGGTGACATCGGTGGCATGGACGATGCGTAGGCCGCCCTCCTCGATCACGCTCGGCTCGAAGAACCGGACCTCGCCACTGGCTGAATCGGCCACGCGAACGGGCTTGGGCGCCGGGAGCCCGGGCGGCGGGAGATGTGCCAGAAGCTCGGCCTGCTCCGCCGCGCCGAAGCGGGCGAAGGCGGCGTTGCCCCAGGTGATCCGGCCTGCCTCGTCTAGGATGAAGGTTGGGCAGGCGGCGCCCTCGGCTGCGGCCTCGATCTGCGAGCGACGGTGGAGGCGGCCCGCGGTTTCGCGCCGTTGGGCCGCCGAGGGCACGCGCGGATCGGCCAGCGTGACGCGGTAGCGCCCGTCGCGCACCGCTGTGATGGTGACCTGAGCACTGCTGGTCTTGTCTGCCGAGGCGAATAAGCGCGATTCCTTGGGGTTCAGCTGGGTGAGCGCCGGCGGGAGGTTGGGGAAATCCGGCTGAAGCCAATCTCGCAGGCTGTCCCATGTTTCCGGGATTTGGAAGGCACCGCCGCCCGGCCCGTCGGGCAGCACATCATGGTCGATTACCCTATCATTCTTGAGAAGGAAGGTGTTTGACGTGGTGCCCGGCAGCTCCGCGACCTGTGTTTTATCCACCGGACGCGCAAGGAAGTGAAACACGCCCGTGGTGAGCAGGATCGCCATTGCAATGATGATCGGTGCCCATTCTGTCAAACCGCCCATTCCAGCCTCCGCCGACAGCCCCGAGCGAGAGTGCTGCAGTGAGGTTAACAGTTCGTTAAGCTTGGTTCAGCTGGCCGCGGGCGGAGGGGCGCTTCAGGCCCGGATCGGTTCATTGTCTCCCAGCGGCCCGCGCGCGACTGCGCTGTCGCCTTCGAGCGCGGCCCGCGGCCAGACCACCTCGACCACCGCGCCGGTGCGCTGCGCCATCTCGCCCAGACGGCGGAAGGACTCGAAGCCGTTGGCGAAGCTCAGATCCGCGCCGGAGCGCTCCAGCAGCGTCTTGGCGATGAAGAGGCCGAGCCCCATGCCCTCGTAGCCGGGGCGGTGCGGGTCGATATCCCAGTTGCGCCTGCGCATCAGCGGGTCGCCGATGCGGCCCAGCAGGTGCTGCGGATAGCCGCGCCCGTCATCCATGATGCGGATGGCGATGGTGGTCTCCGACCATGTGCTCTCGACCCACACGTTCTCACGGGCGAAATCCACGGCGTTCTGAACGAGGTTGCGCAGCCCGTGGATGATTTCGGGCCGGCGCAAGATGCTGGGCTGCGGCAGATCGGCGCTGCCATCGGCGGGCTGATGAAGGAAATGCAGGGTTTTCCCGCGCTCGACATGGGGCTCGGCGGCCTCCTCCACCACGGCGGAGAGCGGCGCGTGCCGCAGGTGCAGATCATCCTTGCCGGCGCGGCCCATGGAGCGGAGGATGTCGCGGCATCGGTCGGCCTGCTCGCGGATCAAAAGCGCATCCTCGCGAAGCTCGGGCGCGTCTTCCAGCTCTTCGGCCAGTTCGCTGCTGGTCAGCTTGATGGTGGCGAGCGGCGTGCCCAGCTCATGCGCGGCGGCGGCCACGACACCGCCCAGATCGGTGAGCTTCTGCTCGCGGGCAAGCGCCATCTGGGTTGCCTGCAGCGCCTGCGACATCGCCTGCATCTCCGACACGATCCAGCGGGAATAGACCCCGAGGAAGACCACGGCGATGACGATGGCCACCCAGTTGCCGAACAGGAAGATCTGCGGCACGCTCAGGTAGAAGCCCTCCTCGGTGCGCAGCGGCAGGTGGAAGGGAATGAGCAGCGTCACGATGAGGATCGCCATCAGACCCAGAAAGACCGTGGAGCGCGAGGAGAGTGCAGAGGCCGAGACGGTAACGGGCCCGACGATGAGGATGGAAAACGGGTTGTGCAGCCCGCCGGTGAGATAGAGCATCAGGCTCAGCTGCAGCATGTCGAAGAGCACGACAAGCAGGGTTTCGGTTTCGGAGAGGCGCTTGGTTTCGGGAAAGACGAAACCCGCCACGAGGTTGCTCACCACCGAAACGCCGATCGCGAGGTAGCAAAGCCCGATCTCCAGATCGAGGTTGTAGAGCCGTTGTGCCACGATCAGCGCCGAGATCTGCCCGATGATCGCCCACCAGCGCAACAGCACGAGGGTGCGCAGCCTGATCCAGTTATCGAGCTCGCGGGGCGGGGATTTGCGTTGGGCAGGCTCGGACATTGCTGGCGCCAAGGTGAGTTGCAGTTTCAGGTTCCGATGTTAGATGTGGCACGGTTCGAAAAGAAGACCGCATTTGTGAGGCCAAATGACCCGGATCATCGCTATCGTCGCCGCCGTTGCCATCGTGGCCCTTCTGGGCGGGCTCTACTGGATGAGCCTGTCGGGCGGCGATGACAAGTTCGCGCAGTGCCGTGGGGGCCAGGTGGCGGGCAGCATCGGCGGCCCGTTCGAGCTGGTGAGCGAAACCGGTGAGACGGTGACCGAGGCGGAGGTAATCGACGAGCCGGCGCTGATCTATTTCGGCTATACCTCCTGCCCCGATGTCTGCCCGGTCGACGTGGCGCGGAATGCGGATGCGGTGGATATTCTCGAGGAGCGCGGTTATTCGGTGAAGCCGGTCTTCATTTCCATCGACCCCGAGCGCGACACCCCGCAGGTGGTGGACGATTTCACCGCCAACCTGCATCCGCGCATGCTGGGCCTCACCGGCAGCCCCGAACAGGTGAAGGCGGCAAGCCAGGCCTATCGCAGCTTCTACCAGGCGCATGACGATGGCACCGACTACTACCTCGTCGATCACTCCACCTTTACCTACCTGATGCTGCCCGAGAGCGGCTTCGCGGATTTCTTCCGCAACGATGTGAGCGCCAGCCAGATGGCCGACAGGGCGCAGTGCTTCATGGACGCGCGATAGCGTGATCCGTGTTTGTTTGACGGGTCTATCACCGCAGACTAGAACCTAGCGGGTAGGGCGCGGCGACGGGAGGACCGCATGGCTGAGGATATGCACGAGATCGGCGCCGACAGGTCTTTGCTGCTGGTGGATGACGACGAACCGTTTCTGCGCAGGCTGGCGAAGGCTATGGAGAAGCGCGGCTTCGAGGTGGAAACCGCCGAGTCGGTTGCCGCCGGCAAGGCGCTCGCCACCGCGCGCCCCCCGGCCTATGCCGTGTGCGACCTGCGGCTGGGCGATGGCAACGGGCTCGACGTGGTGGAAACCGTGCGCGAGAAGCGGCCCGATGCGCGCATCGTGGTGCTGACGGGCTATGGTGCCATTGCCACGGCCGTGGCCGCGGTGAAGATCGGCGCGACGGATTATCTTTCGAAGCCCGCCGATGCCACCGACATCACCAATGCGCTGCTCGCGACCGGCGATGCGCTGCCGCCGCCACCCGAGAACCCGATGAGCGCCGACCGTGTGCGCTGGGAGCATATCCAGCGGGTCTACGAGCTGTGCGACCGCAACGTGAGCGAGACCGCGCGGCGGCTCAACATGCACCGGCGGACGCTGCAGCGCATCCTTGCCAAGCGCTCGCCGAAATAGCGTCTAGAGATCGAACCGCTTGCTGATGCGGTCGACGCGCAGGCCCTTGGCGATTGGAACGTTTGCCTGACGCGCGTAATCCTCGAAGCCACGGCTCTGGTAATAGGCCAGCCCGCCCGCGTTGTCGGCGCGGATCGTGGCGTTGATCCAGCGATAGCCAAGCCCGGCGGCGGCACGCTTCGTGGCCTCGAAAAGCTTCGAGCCGACGCCCAGCCCGCTGTGCCCGCGCCGCGCGAAAGTGGCGATGTCGCAGCCCTCGGGCGGCAGAGTGTCCTTCGGTTCGATATACTGGAAGCCCAGCGCCTGCCCGGTATCGTCTTCGGCCAAATGCCACGCGTTCCGGCCGGAATGGTACTGCATCCAGCCTTTCAAATCCTCCGCGCTCACAGGCTCCGTGAGCGCGGTGGTGCCGCCCGCCGCGATGATCTCGTTGAGCAACTCGGCGAGCGGCGCGGCGTCGATCAGGCCGGCGGGGCGGATGTGGATCATCCGATTTCCTTCAGAAGCGCATGGTGGCGGGCGGTGTAGGCCTCGCGGGTTTCCCTTGGCGGGCGCAGCACGATCTCAAGCCCCTCCATGAGCGCCGGGCCGGGCTCTCCGAAGAAGCGGTTGGCCTCTTCAGTGGAGAAGCCGGCGATCTGGGTGGCTTCCATCCACGCGCTCACCTTGTCGGCCCGCTTGATCTGGCGCTTGACGGTGGCCGGGATGGCGGCAGGCAGGCCGAAGCGCAGGTGGATGGCGGCGGCGAGGCGCTTGTCGAGTTCGTCATAGCCGGGGCCGACCGCGTTCTTCACCGGCGAGATCATGTCGCCGATCACGTATTCGGGGGCATCGTGCAGGAGCGCCGCCAGCCGCCATTTGGGCGGGGCCTTGGGGCTGATCCGGGCGAAGATTGCCTCGACCAGCAGCGAATGCTCGGCCACGGAATAGGCGAAATCGCCGTTCGTCTGACCGTTCCAGCGCGCCACGAAGCTGAGGCCGTGGGCGATATCCTCGATCTCGATATCCACCGGGGTCGGATCCAGCAGGTCGAGCCGCCTGCCGGAGAGCATCTTCTGCCATGCGCGGGCCTTGGCCAAGGGAGTCTCCCGGAATGAAACGATTACCGGCCCCAGTTAAATCCTTGCGCCGGCATTTGCAAAACCCAAGCCAGGGATGAACGGCGCGGAAAGCACGTGGGCCGATAGCGCATTGCCGAGCCTTGGCCCGGGTGCTATCTGCCTTGCAAACCCGGATTTTCGAGGAGCCTTCCCATGGCGAAAGACTACATTGTCAAAGATATCGGCCTTGCCGCCTACGGGCGCAAGGAACTGGACATTGCCGAAACCGAGATGCCGGGCCTGATGGCCCTACGCGCGGAATATGGCGAGGCGCAGCCACTCAAGGGAGCGCGCATCGCGGGCTCGCTGCACATGACGATCCAGACCGCCGTGCTGATCGAGACATTGGTGGCTCTGGGCGCCGATGTGCGCTGGGCCTCGTGCAACATCTTCTCCACGCAGGATCACGCCGCGGCGGCGATTGCCGAAGGCGGCACGCCGGTATTCGCGTGGAAGGGCATGAACCTCGTGGAATACTGGCAATGCACCGACCAGATCTTCCAGTTCGCCGACGGCGGCGCCAACATGATCCTCGACGATGGCGGTGACGCCACGCTCTACATCCTGATGGGCGCGCGCGTGGAAGAGGGCGAGACCGACCTCATCGCCGTGCCGACCTCTGAAGAGGAAGAGGCGCTCTTTGCCCAGATCAAGAAGCGCATGGCGGAGAGCCCCGGCTGGTTCGTGAAGCAGCGCCACATGATCAAGGGCGTCTCGGAAGAGACCACCACGGGCGTTCACCGTCTCTACAAGATGATGGAAAAGGGCCACCTGCCCTTCCCCGCCATCAACGTGAACGACTCGGTCACCAAGTCGAAATTCGACAACAAGTATGGCTGCAAGGAATCGCTGGTGGATGGTATCCGCCGCGCGACCGACACGATGATGGCCGGCAAGGTGGCCGTTGTCTGTGGCTATGGCGATGTGGGCAAGGGCTCGGCCGCCTCGCTCAGCGGGGCAGGTGCGCGCGTGAAGGTTACCGAGGTAGACCCGATCTGCGCGCTTCAGGCGGCGATGGACGGCTACGAGGTGACGCTGCTGGAGGACGAGCTTTCCTCGGCTGATATCTTCATCACCACAACCGGCAACAAGGACGTGATCCGCATCGAGCACATGCGCGAGATGAAGGACATGGCGATCGTCGGCAACATTGGCCATTTCGACAACGAGATCCAGGTGGCCGCGCTGAAGAACCACAAGTGGACGAACATCAAGGAACAGGTGGACATGATCGAGATGCCTTCGGGCAGCCGGATCATCCTGCTCTCCGAAGGGCGCCTGCTGAACCTCGGCAACGCCACCGGCCACCCCTCTTTCGTGATGTCGGCCTCCTTCACCAACCAGGTGCTCGCGCAGATCGAGCTTTGGACGAAGGGCGGGCAGTATGACAACAAGGTTTACATCCTTCCGAAGCATCTTGACGAGAAGGTTGCCCGGCTGCACCTTGACCGGATTGGCGTCAAGCTGACCCAGCTGCGCCCTGACCAAGCGGATTACATCGGGGTTTCGCCGGAGGGTCCGTTCAAACCGGAGCATTACCGCTATTAACAGGTTGTTTTTGAAAGTCCTGGGGGTCGCGCTTCTTTGCGGCACCCAGGTGTTGGCCAACCCCTCCGTGAAGGAGAAATGGGCCTCCTATAACGTCAATGGCCGCACCAGCGCCGAGTTGCTCAGCCAGATGAAGCAGCGCGGCCCCAACGGCTTTTGGGCTTATACCAACTGGTACGTTCGCTGGAGCGCGAACTGCAAGGTGGATGTAGAGATCAGCTACACCATGCCGAAGCACACCAATCCCGGCTCCATGCCCGCCGATGTGAAGGCGCGCTGGGACAGGATGAATGCCGCGCTCGCTGCGCATGAGCGCAAGCATGGCCAGCACGGCATCAACGCCGCGCGCGAGCTTGTCGCCACCTCCTGCAAGAACGGCAACGCCGTGATCGCCAAATGGGCCGAGCAGGACAAGGTGCTCGACAAGCGCACGCGCCATGGCGAGACGGAAGGCGTCGTTTTCCCTTGATGCAACACCCCTGCCTTGCCCGCAGAAATTTGTCTTTGTGGGCAAGGCAAGCGGGGCTATCGTTTCGAAGCCGCTTCAAGCGGGCAACTTCAACTCGGGAATGATTGGCGGAACGCCGGACGACAGGGAGAGACCCATGGGACGTAGAGACGATCTGATCGCAACCTACGCGGAGGATTTGCGCAAGAAATGCGGCATGGAGCCGGATATGGACCTGCTAACCAAGGTGGTCATCGGGTGCGGCCCGGCGATCTATGATGCCGATGCCTCTACCGTGGCCGCCGGGCAGGCGCATGAACTCGAGACGGTGAAGGATAATTTCCTCGTCAAGAAGCTCGGCCTCGCCGATGGCCCGCAGCTGATGGACGCGATCAACCAGGTGATCGAGACCTACGGGAAATCGGAGCGCAACAAGTATCGCGCTGTGGTCTATTACATGCTCACCAAGCATTTCGGGAAGGAAAGCGTTTACGGCTGAGCCGGCGCTTTCGAGCCCCTTGAAAAGCCCGCCCGGCCCGGCGGGCTTTTTTCATGCGCGGGCCGGCCTAGCTTGCCGGTGATGATGGTGGATGACGACAGCATTGCGCGCGAGATCCTGCGGCTCTGCCACGCGCGGGGCGCGGGCAAGACGATTTGCCCCTCGGAGGTGGCGCGCAGCCTTGCCGGGCCGGAGGCGTGGCGCGGACTGATGGCGGATGTGCGCAGGGTGGCGACCGGGCTTGCGCGAGAGGGTGAGATAGCGATCACCAAGCGCGGTGTACCCGTGGAGGATCCCGAGGGCGCGGGCGCGATCCGCCTCGGGCTGCCCGATCAGGAGGCCGGCGGCTTGCCCCGCGCGCGGCGGCAGCGCTCGGAGCAGTAGCGCACCTCTTCCCACACCTTTTCCCATTTCTTGCGCCATGTGAACGGGCGGCCGCAGGTGGCGCAGGTTTTCGAGGGCAGATCGGCCTTGCGGCGGGTTTTCATGCGTCGTCTCCCCAAAGCGGCAAGTGCCCTTGCGTCGCGGGTGCTTTCCGAGAGGGGCGCTTGCCGGTGCGGCCGCGATTGGGAACGCCGCTCTTGCGGCTGCCGTGTTTCGACTGGATGGCGTTGGCGGTGTCGCGGAAGCTGGCGCCCCTGCGCACGGCCCAGATCTTGTCGCGGGCCTCACGGGCAGCTTCGAGATGGTCGACCACCGGGAAAGGGTAGACCTTGCCGAGAACGGCGCCCGCATTTTCGGCCTTCCACGGCTCCTGCAGATGCGCATCGGCGATCTCGGACAGTTCCGGCACCCAGCGGCGGGTGAAGGCGCCTGTCGGGTCCTGGTCGTGGCCCTGTTTTACCGGGTTGTAGATGCGCACGGTGTTGATCCCGGTTGTGCCCGATTGCATCTGCACCTGCGGCCAGTGAATGCCCGGCTCGTAATCGGTGAACATCCGCGCCAGATGGAGGCCCGGCGCGCGCCAGTCGAGCCAGAGGTGATAGCTTGCGCTGGCCATCACCATCGCCCGCATCCGGAAGTTGAGCCAGCCGGTGTGGCGCAGGCAGCGCATGCAGGCATCGAGGAAGGGGAGGCCGGTTTCGCCGTTTTGCCAGGCTTCGAGGCGCTGAGCATCGGGCTCGAGGGGGCGCAGGCCATCATAGGCCGGGTGAAGGTTTTCGAACTCGAGGCGGGGCTCGTCTTCGAGCTTCTGCATGAAATGGCAATGCCAGTGGAGCCGGCCGGAGAAGCTGCTCATCGCGCCGCGCCATGCTTTCGTCTCGGCGGTCTGACGGGCCGCTTTCAAGGCGCGCTGTCGTGCCCAGGTGGCCTGCGCCACCTCGCGCATCGACAGGGTGCCGAGGGCCAGATGCGGCGAAAGGCGTGAGCAGGCGGTGGCGCCCTCGAGCGGGTTCGACATGGCGCGGCGATAGGGCTTGCCGCGCTCGGTGAGGAAGCTCTCGAGCCGTTCGAGCGCCGCCGCGCGCCCGCCTGTCTGGCGCTCCGGGCAAGGGTCTTCCGGAAGGCCAGGCGCCTTCGCCTCCGGCAAGGCGCCTGGCGCGACCTCGATGGGGGCAAGACGGGGCGCGGGTGTGAGGGGTTCGGCCATGAACCTGTCCCACTTGGCGGCCCAGCCGGTGCGCGTGACGAGGCGGCGATGCACGCCATGCTGCGGCAGGTCGTGCCACGGGATCGAACGCGCGGCGCACCATGCGGCCACGCGCTTGTCGCGACGGAATGTCCAGTCGTTGCCGGTTTCCTCATGGCTCCAGAGCGCGGCGATGGGATGGCTCAGCGCGATCTCCTCGAGAACCGCCTCGATCTCGCCCATCCGCACCACGAGCGGCTGCCCGAGCGCGGCGAGATCCTCGCGCAACTCGCGCAAGGCTTCGACGAGGAAGGCCCAGTGCCGGCCTGATACGTCCGGTTCTGCCCAGTATCCCGGCTCGACCACGTAAAGCGGCAGAACGCGCCCCGCCGTCGCCGCACGGGCAAGTGGGCGGTGATCCTGCGGGCGAAGATCCCGCTTGAACCAGACGATCTGCAGAGGGTCGGTGTTGCGCATCGCCGCGAAAGTAGTACGGAGCGCCTCTATTGCCAGCGGCGACAAAGCCCTTCGGAAATCAGCACGCGGCCCATGTCGCGCCCGTCACTCAGATGGCAGAGGCCGATCTCCCGGTCATAGGATTTGCGCCCTTCGAGATCGCAGGTCACCTTGCCTTCTCCGGCGAGAAGCCACATGCGCATCGCCGCGCGCTTGCCCTCCACGCTGTCGCGCTCGGCGCAGTCGAGATTGGCAAGCCGCACCGCCACCTCCCCGAGCTCGATCGTATCGCCATCGCGCACATGGGTCACGTCGCCGGTGATGCGCTTGTCCCACCCCACGGCGGCGCGCGAGCCGTTTCCAGGGTTTGTCTCCACAACATAGGGAAAGACAACGAGCGCCACTCCCACCATCAGCGCGGAGCGCAGGGAGGAGAACACTTGGCCCAGGAACGACTGGGGGTGAGGGCGGAGCAGAAACAGCATGATCGGATCGCTATCATCTGCTTGCGGCGGAAATTTAGCCGAGCGCGGGCATTTGGGTGGCAGCGGAGAATGGCCCCGCTGCCATTCGGGCTATTCCAGCGCGGCGCGCCCTATTGGCTCGAGGACGAACTGCTGGAGGAGGAACTCGAGCCGCTGCTCCCGCCGCCGATCAGGATGCCGAAGAGAAGCCCCGCCGCGGCGCCGCCCGCGAGCGCATTGTTCGTGTTGTTCCGGGGATCGTCGGCTTGAGTCTGGGTGGAGGCAAAGGGATCGGTCGTTTGCTGGCCTGTAGTCTGACCCGTCGGCTGGCCCGTCTGCTGGCCCGTCTGCTGCGCCAGAGCAGGCGCCGCCATCGAGATCGACACGGCCACGATTGCCGTTTTCCTTGCAAGGTCACGCATGATTGTCTCCAATGCCTGTTTCGCGTCATGCACAACTTTAAACTGTTTGGAGCGGCGCCCAGCGAATTCTTTGCCGGCTGAGCAGGGTCTCGCCAACGGCTCGGAGCCCTTGACGGAAATGCCTGCTCGCCAACGCAGGAAAAGGGCAAAAAAGATGAGAGACCTCAGGTTCTTAGCGGCAGAAACCCTTCGACCTGACCCATCGGCGAAGAAGTGCCAATCGGGGTAATTGCGTGGTTGCGGGCGATCTGGCGGCGGCGCTCACCGGGATACGGGCCAAACGCAAGCAGAGCGAGCCGCAAGGCAATAGGGAGAGAACGGCCAGGACACTCCACGCCATGCATGTTCTGCAAAGCCGCGTCAGGCCGGTAATTGATGTTTGGGAGAAATGGTGCCCAGGAGAGGACTCGAACCTCCACGTCCGTACGGACACTAGCACCTGAAGCTAGCGCGTCTACCAATTCCGCCACCTGGGCCGGTGTCGTGAGGACGGCATGTATCGCCGGGCCATGAGCGTGTCAACGGCGATTTTCGAGGTGTCGAACATTCCTCTCCCGGCTTGTGGAAGCGCGCTTTGGAAGCTAGGAAGAACGACAGTTACCCAGGCTTTGGAGAGCTGCGCATGTCGAAACTCGTCACGATCTTTGGTGGGTCCGGTTTCGTGGGCCGGTATATCGCCCGGCGGATGGCGAAGGCGGGCTGGCGCGTGCGCGTTGCGGTGCGGCGCCCGAACGAGGCGATGCATGTGAAGCCCTACGGCGTGGTTGGCCAGGTGGAGCCCGTATTTTGCAATATCCGCGATGACGACAGCGTGCGCGCGGTGACGCGCGGCGCGGATGCGGTGGTGAACTGTGTGGGCACGTTCGACCGGGGCGGCAAGAACAGCTTCGAGGCGATCCAGAACAAGGGCGCCGCGCGGATCGCGCGGATCGCGGCCGAAGAAGGCGTGGCAAGGCTCGTGCATATCTCGGCCATCGGGGCCGATGTGAACGGCGCCTCGCTCTATGCGCAGAGCAAGGGCAAGGGCGAGGAGGCCATTCTGGAGCATTTCCCGCAGGCCGTGATCCTGCGGCCCTCGGTGATCTTCGGGCCGGAGGATGCGTTCTTCAACCGGTTTGCCTCGATGGCGCGGTTCGGGCCGATCCTGCCGGTGGTGGGCGGCGAGACACGGTTTCAGACCGTCTATGCCGACAACGTGGCGGAGGCCGCAGAGAAGGGCGTGCTGGGCACGGCCGCGCCGGGGATCTACGAGCTTGGCGGCCCGGATGTGAACACCTTCCGCGAATTGATGCAGCAGATGCTGGGCGTGATCCGACGGCGGCGGCTCATTGTGAACATTCCCTTCCCGCTGGCCACGGTGATGGCCGTGGCGATGGAATTGGCCCAGACTCTTACGCTCGGTCTCGTGACGGCGCAGATCACTCGCGATCAGGTAACGAGCCTGCGCACCGATAACGTGGTGGCGGACGGCGCGAAGGGGCTGAAGGATCTGGGCATCCGCCCGGTGGCGCTGGAAGCGGTGCTGCCCGGCTACCTGTGGCGCTTCCGGCCCGGCGGGCAGTATAGCGACATCAAGGAAAGCGCCTCGAACCTGCGGACCTGACGCTCAGGTATAGGCGATACCGAGCAGGACGAGGCCGAGAATCACCCGGTAGATCACGTAGGGCGTGAAGCTGACGCTGCGCAGGAGGCGCATCATCAGGCTGAGCGCCAGAAGGGCCGCGACGAAGGCGATGGCGGCGGCGATGGCGCCGTCGCGCAGCAGGCCCATATTGGCGGTCATCGCGGCCTCGCCGCCGAGGAAGAGCCCGCTTTCGATGATCGTGGGCACCGACATCATCATCGAGACCTTCGCCGCGTCGTGGCGGCTGTAGCCCATGAACCGCGCGCCGGTGATGGTGATGCCGGAACGCGACGTGCCGGGGATGAGGGCGATGGCCTGCCAGACTCCCATCACCATCGCATCGGTCAAACCCCAGTCTTTCTGAGTTTTGTGCGTGCCGCCGTTCTGATCGGCCCACCAGAGCACGATGCCGAAGATGAGCATGGCCCAGCCGATTACCGCGATGGAACGCAGCTCGGTATCGAGGCCGGTGAGCTTGAGGATGAGCCCGAAGGCCACCACCGGTATGGAAGAGATGATGAGCAGGAGCGCGAGGCGCGCGCCCTCGGTATCGGCGCGGCCGGTGAGCAGGCGCGGGACGCCGGCAAAGGCCACGCGGAGATCGGACCAGAAAAAGAGAATGACCGCGAAGAGCGTGCCCACATGCACCGCCACGTCGATTCCCTGCCCCTGATCCTCAAGGCCCATGAGATGCGGCAGAAGGATCAGGTGGCCCGAGGAGGAGACCGGGAGGAACTCGGTGAGGCCCTGGATGAGAGCCACGAGAATCAGGTGGAAGAGCGGCATGGGCGGCCCCGGGCTGGCACGGTGAGCGATTTTCTCAAGCTATAAACCATTGGGAGTCAGGGGAAAGACAGGTTTTATGTCCGATTCGGAACTAAATAATCGGTGCAGACCTGCAAAATTCGGCGCTTGACGATAAAATAATTGAATATAGGTAACTCATGCTGACTTTTATTTGCCGTGAGCTTCGAGTAATCAGCTTTTGTTGAATGGATGGTGGAGAACTGGTCGTGGCCAAGCAACCGATGTTGAAATTCGTGACTATAGAGCGCGCGATGCCAACGAAGCGTGACGCCGGCGTGCGCAACAAGGACTTTCACGAGATCTACGCAGAATATGCCGACGAGAAGGCCAAGGAGCAGGCGGCGCGCTGCAGCCAGTGCGGCGTTCCCTATTGCCAGAGCCATTGCCCGCTGCACAACAACATCCCCGACTGGCTGCGCCTCACGGCGGAAGGCCGGCTGAAGGAAGCCTATGAGCTGAGCCAGGCCACAAATACCTTCCCCGAGATCTGCGGGCGGATCTGCCCGCAGGACCGGCTGTGCGAGGGCAATTGCGTGATCGAGCAATCGGGCCACGGCACGGTGACCATCGGCTCGGTGGAGAAATACCTCACCGATACGGCCTGGGAAGAAGGCTGGGTGGAGCCCATCCGGCCCGCGCAGGAGCGGCCCGAGAGCGTGGGCATCATCGGCGCGGGCCCCGGCGGGCTGGCGGCGGCGGATGTGCTGCGGCGCGCGGGCGTGCAGGTGACGGTTTATGACCGCTACGACCGTTCGGGCGGGCTGATGACCTACGGCATCCCCGGCTTCAAGCTGGAGAAGGACGTGGTGATGCGCCGCAATGCGCAGCTCGAGGAGGGCGGCGTGAGTTTCGTGCTCAATTGCGATGTGGGCACCGACATTTCCTTCAGCGAGATCAGGGAAAAGCACGACGCGGTGCTCATTGCCACGGGCGTTTACAAGAGCCGCGAGCTGCAGGGCCCCGGCTCTGGCGCGGCGGGGATCGTGCGGGCGATCGACTATCTCACCGCCTCGAACCGCAAGAGCTTTGGCGACGAGGTGCCGGAATTCGACAGCGGCGCGCTGAACGCGGAAGGCAAGCGCGTGGTGGTGATCGGCGGCGGCGACACGGCGATGGATTGCGTGCGCACCGCGGTGCGGCAGGGCGCGACCTCGGTCAAATGCCTCTATCGGCGCGACCGCGAGAACATGCCGGGCAGCCAGCGCGAGGTGGCCAATGCCGAGGAAGAGGGCGTGGTTTTTGAATGGCTGAGCGCGCCCAAGGGCTTTCTGGGCGACCCGGTGAGCGCGGTGAAGGTGCAGAAGATGCGCCTTGGCGAGCCCGACGCGACCGGGCGGCAGACGCCGGAGGAGATTGAAGGCGCCGAGCATGACGAGCCCGCCGATCTGGTGATCAAGGCGCTGGGCTTCGAGCCGGAAGACCTGCCGACGCTCTGGGGCGAGGAAGAGCTGAAGGTGACCCGCTGGGGCACGGTGAAGGCCGAGTTCACCACCGGGCGCACGGCGCTGCCGGGGGTTTACGCGGTGGGCGACATCGTGCGCGGCGCGAGCCTTGTCGTGTGGGCGATCCGCGACGGGCGCGACGCGGCGGAGGCCATTCTGGGCGATTTCGCGAGTGGTGTTTCCGGGGCGCAGGCGGTGGCTGCGGAGTGATCGGTAAAACGTCGGTATCGTGTCGGTATCACGTCGGTGCGGTGTCGGTAGCGCGTGAATCGATCGGGCAGCAATACTGACCCGGTTGGAAAACAGAAGGTAAATGGAGATGGCGGCGGAGAAACGGATCAGCGGGCAGTGCCTATGCGGGGCGGTGACCGTGCGCGCGGCGGTGGATGCCCCCGTGCTGCGCGCCTGCCATTGCGACATGTGCCGCCGGCATACGAGCGGCATGTTCATTTCGCTCGAGACCCTGCCCGGCAGCGTCGAGGTGGAGGGCCCCGCCAGAAGCTTCCGATCTTCGGAATGGGCAGAGCGCGGTTTCTGCGAAACCTGCGGCTCGACGCTTTGGTATGGCACCGTGGAGGATGGCGCGCGCCACCTCGCGGCGGGGCTTTTCGACGATGCCGGCGGCGGCGCCATGAGCATCGAATTTTTCGCAGACAGGTGCCCGCGCGGCTATGCGCTGGCGGGCGACCAGAAAAAGCTGACAACGGAACAGACGATCGAGCTCTTTTCGGGCTCAAGGGAGTGACGCCGATGACCAAATACGATGCAAGCTGGGTGGCCGCCGAGGAAGCCAAGCGCAAGTGGCTGGCCGAGAATGGCATGTATTCGGAGGAAGAGGAGCATTCTTCCTGCGGGGTGGGGCTTGTGGTTTCGGTGAACGGGAAGCCCTCGCGCAAGGTGGTGGATGCCGGGATCAATGCGCTCAAGGCGATCTGGCACCGGGGCGCGGTGGATGCCGATGGCAAGACGGGCGATGGCGCGGGCATCCATATCCAGATCCCGGCGCCCTTCTTCTATGACCAGGTGCGGCGCACGGGGCATGAGCCGAGGGAAGACCAGTTGATGGCGGTGGGGCAGGTGTTCTTGCCGCGCACGGATTTCGGCGCGCAGGAAACCTGCCGGACCATCGTGGAGACGGAAGTTATCCGCATGGGGCACTACATCTATGGCTGGCGGCACGTGCCGGTGGAGATTGGCGTGCTGGGCGAGAAGGCCAACGCGACGCGGCCCGAGATCGAGCAGATCCTGATTTCCAACGCCAAGGGGGTGGATGAGGAGCAGTTCGAGCGCGAGCTCTACGTGATCCGCCGGCGGATCGAGAAGGCGGCGGCCGAGGCCGGGATCAACGGGCTCTATATCGCGAGCCTCTCCTGCCGGTCGATCATCTACAAGGGGATGATGCTGGCCGAGCAGGTGGCGGAGTTTTACCCCGACCTGAAGGACGAGCGCTTCGTTTCGGCCTTTGCGATCTATCACCAGCGGTATTCGACCAACACCTTTCCGCAGTGGTGGCTGGCGCAGCCCTTCCGCATGCTCGCGCATAACGGCGAGATCAACACGCTGAAGGGCAACATCAACTGGATGAAGAGCCACGAGATCCGCATGGCCTCGGCCTCGTTCGGCGACCATGCGGAGGATATCAAGCCGATCATCGCGGGGGGTTCCTCGGATTCGGCTGCATTGGACTCTGTTTTCGAGGTTCTGGTGCGGGCTGGGCGCTCGGCGCCGATGGCCAAGACGATGCTGGTGCCGGAGAGCTGGTCGAAGCAGGCGGAGGAACTGCCGACCGCGTGGCGCGACATGTATTCCTACTGCAACTCGGTGATGGAGCCGTGGGACGGGCCCGCCGCGCTGGCGATGACCGATGGCCGCTGGGTATGCGCGGGCATGGACCGCAACGGCCTGCGCCCGATGCGCTACGTGCTCACCGGCGACGGGCTGGTGATTGCCGGCTCGGAGGCGGGCATGGTGCCGATCGACGAGGCGACGGTGCGCGAGAAGGGCGCGCTGGGGCCGGGGCAGATGCTGGCCGTGGATATGAAGAAGGGCGAGCTTTATCACGACACCGAGATCAAGGACAAACTCGCCCGCGCGCTGCCCTTCGGCGAATGGGTGGGCAAGATCAACGACATGGACGAGCAGCTGGCCGGGGTGACGGAGAAGCCGCTCTACACCGGCGCGGAGCTGCGGCGGCGGCAGATCGCGGCGGGCTACACGATTGAAGAGGTGGAGAGCATCCTTGCGCCGATGGCCGAGGACGGGAAGGAAACCGTGGCCTCGATGGGCGACGACACGCCCTCGGCGGTGCTTTCCAAGGGCTATCGCCCGCTGAGCCATTTCTTCCGCCAGAATTTCAGCCAGGTGACGAACCCGCCGATCGATTCGCTGCGCGAATACCGGGTGATGAGCCTCAAGACGCGGTTCGGCAACCTCAAGAACGTGCTGGATGAAAGCGGCGCGCAGACGGAGATTGCGGTGCTGGAGAGCCCGTTCATCGCCAATGCGCAATGGGCCGTGCTGATGCGCGAGATCGAGGGCGACGTGGTGGAGATCGACTGCACCTTCGAGCCGGGCGAGAACGCGCTGCGCAACGGGCTGGAGCGGATCCGGGCCGAGGCGGAGGACGCGGTGCGCTCGGGCGCGGGGCATGTGGTGCTGAGCGATACCGGCGTGAGCGAGACGCGGGTGGGGATGCCGATGATCCTCGCCACATCGGCCGTGCACAGCCACCTGACGCGGAAGGGGCTCAGGACCTTTACCTCGCTCAACGTGCGCTCGGCGGAATGTATCGACCCGCATTACTTTGCCGTGCTGATCGGCGCGGGGGCGACGGTGGTAAACGCCTACCTCGCGGAAGACACGCTGGCCGACCGGATCGAGCGGGGGCTGCTGGAGGGCTCGCTCACCGAGAACGTGGCGCGCTACCGCACGGCGATCGACCAGGGCCTGTTGAAGATCATGTCGAAGATGGGGATCTCGGTGGTGTCGTCCTATCGCGGGGGGCTCAATTTCGAGGCGGTGGGGCTTTCTCGCGCGATGTGCGCGGAATACTTCCCGGGCCTCACCAGCCGGATTTCCGGCATCGGGGTGAGCGGGATTCAGGCCAAGCTCGAGGCGGTGCATGCGCAGGGCTTCCGGGGCGGCAAGGACATTCTGCCCATCGGCGGCTTCTACAAGGCGCGGAAATCGGGCGAGACCCATGCCTGGGGCGCGCAGACGATGCACATGATGCAGATGGCCTGCAACAAGGCCAGCTATGAGCTGTGGAAGCGCTACAGCCAGGCGATGCAGGCGAACCCGCCCATTCACCTGCGCGACCTGATGGCGATCAAGCCGATGGGCAAGCCCATTCCGCTGGAGGAGGTTGAGAGCGTGACCGCGATCCGCAAGCGGTTCGTCACGCCGGGGATGAGCCTTGGCGCGCTTTCACCGGAGGCGCACAAGACGCTGAACGTGGCGATGAACCGGATCGGCGCGCGCTCGGACAGCGGCGAGGGGGGCGAAGACCCGGCGCATTTCACGCCGGAGCCCAATGGCGACAACCCGTCTGCCAAGATCAAGCAGGTGGCCTCGGGGCGCTTCGGCGTGACGGCGGAATATCTCAACCAGTGCGAGGAGCTGGAGATCAAGGTGGCGCAGGGCGCGAAGCCCGGCGAGGGCGGCCAGCTGCCGGGGATGAAGGTGACGAAGCTCATCGCGCGGCTCCGGCATTCGACGCCGGGGGTGACGCTGATTTCGCCGCCGCCGCACCATGACATCTATTCCATCGAGGATCTCGCGCAGCTGATCTACGACCTCAAGCAGATCAACCCGACGGTGAAGGTGTGCGTGAAGCTCGTGGCGCAATCGGGCGTGGGCACGATTGCGGCGGGCGTCGCGAAGGCCAAGGCGGATGTGATCCTGATTTCGGGCCACAATGGCGGGACGGGCGCTTCGCCTGCGACCTCGATCAAATATGCGGGTCTGCCGTGGGAGATGGGGCTGACGGAGGCGCACCAGGTGCTCTCGATGAACCATCTGCGCGAGCGGATCACCCTGCGCACCGATGGCGGGCTGCGGACGGGCCGCGACATCGTGATGGCGGCGATGATGGGGGCCGAGGAATATGGCATCGGCACCGCAGCGCTCATCGCGATGGGCTGCATCATGGTGCGCCAGTGCCAGTCGAACACCTGCCCGGTGGGCGTGTGCACGCAGGACGAGAGCCTGCGCGCCAAGTTCACCGGCAATGCCGACAAGGTGGTGAACCTCATCACCTTCTACGCGCAGGAGGTGCGGGAGATTCTCGCCTCCATCGGCGCGCGGAGCCTCGACGAGGTGATCGGGCGGGCGGACCTGCTGACGCAGGTGAGCCGGGGTTCGGCGCATCTCGACGACCTGGACCTCAACCCGATGCTGATTACCGTCGATGGGGCGAAGAACATCGTCTACGACCGCAACAAGCCGCGCAACGAGGTGCCCGACACGCTCGATGCCGAGATCGTGCGGGATGCGGCGCGGTTCCTCCGGGATGGCGAGAAGATGCAGCTGCATTACGCCGTGCAGAATACCGACCGGACGGTGGGCACGCGCGTGTCGAGCCATATCGTGCGGAATTTCGGGATGCGCAATGCGCTCCAGCCCAACCACCTGACGGTGAAGCTCACCGGCAGCGCGGGCCAGAGCCTCGGCGCCTTCGCGGCCCCGGGCCTCAAGATAGAGGTTTCGGGCGATGCGAACGACTACGTGGGCAAGGGGCTTTCGGGCGGCACCATCGTGGTGCGCCCGCCGCAGATGAGCCCGCTGGAGGCCGCCGAGAACACCATCATCGGCAACACGGTGCTCTATGGCGCGACGGCGGGCTATCTCTTTGCCTCGGGTCGCGCGGGCGAGCGCTTCGCCGTGCGCAACTCCGGCGCGAGCGTAGTTGTTGAAGGCTGCGGCTCGAACGGCTGCGAATACATGACCGGGGGCGTTGCCGTGATCCTGGGCGATGTGGGCGCGAACTTTGCCGCGGGGATGACGGGCGGCATGGCCTATCTCTACGACCCGGAGGGCCGGACCGCGAAGCTCATCAACCGCGAATCGGTGGTGACCTGCCCGGTCAGCGAGCCGTATTGGCTGGCGGAGCTGGAAGGGCTGATCGAGCGGCACGCGGAGGAGACCAACAGCCGACGGGCGCAGAACATCCTGCAATACTGGGATCTGGAGAAGCGCCATTTCGTGCAGGTCTGCCCGAAGGAAATGCTGGGCAAGCTCGAGCATCCGCTCGGCATCGAGGACGAGGCGATTCCGGCGGAATAGAGCCTTTCTGGCGCGCGCGCGCCCGCCCGCGAGGCGCGCGCGCGAACACAACCGAAGGCAGAAGGTTTGGCGGTTGAACGAAAATCGCCCATACTTCTCCCGGGTTACTGGGAGAATCACCATGAAATCAAAAGCATCCATCGCAGCGGCGCTCGCCTTCGGCGCCTTCTTGGCGGGGCCGGCAGCGGCCGGGCAATGCGGCTATCAGTATTGCTGGGGCGCGGTGGGCTTTGGCCCCGGCGGCGCGGCGGCCTGGGCCACGAGCTACAGCTCGGAACAGGGCGCCTATAACCGCGCCTATAACGAGTGCGGCGGGGCCTGCACGCAGATCAAGACCTTCTACAACACCTGTGGCGCCATCGCGGCGGGCAACAACGATGGCTGGGGTTGGGGGCACAGCCCCTCGAAGCAGGGCGCCATCAACATCGCGATGGGCTATTGCAACCAGTATGACTACGGCTGCAGCGTTCGCGCGTGGGCCTGCTCCTTCTGAGCGCTCGCATCGCGCGGCAGAGGTATCTTGCGCAACGCCGCCCGTGGCGGTAGCGCAGGGGCATGGCCAAGCGGAAGACCTCCCCCAAGAGCGCGCGGCGCAGGGTTCGCCCCCTGCGCTGGCTGATCTTCTGGGGGCTGCGGACGGTGGCGCTGGTGGCGATGATCGCGCTGCTGGTGATCCTCGTGCACGGCGTCATCAAGCCGCCCAAGACGCTCTACATGCGGCAGGAACAGGCGCGGCTCGGCGGCATTGCCCATGAATGGGTGCCGATCGAGGAGGTGGCGCCGGTGATGGCGCGGGCCGCCGTGGCGGCGGAGGATGCGAATTTCTGCAATCACTGGGGCTTCGACATGGCCGCGATCCGGCTGGCCATCGAGGAGGGCGCGGGGCGCGGGGCCTCGACCATCTCGCAGCAGACGGTGAAGAACGTATATCTCTGGCACGGGCGCAACTGGGTGCGCAAGGCGCTGGAGGCGATGATCACGCCGGTGGTGGAGGCCGTGTGGTCGAAGCGGCGGATCATCGAGGTGTATCTCAACGTGGCGGAGTTCGACGAGGGCGTCTTCGGCGTGAAGGCGGCGGCGCGGCACCATTTCGGCGTGGGCCCCGAGGCGCTCACGGCACAGCAGGCGGCGCAGCTCGCGGCGGTGCTGCCCAACCCCAAGGCGCGCTCGGCGGCCAACCCGGATGCGGCGATGCGCGCGCGGGCCGCGCAGATCAGGGACGGGGCTGCCACGATCCGCCGGGATGGGCGCTCGGCCTGTTTCGAGGATTGAATTGCGGGCGCATTCCGGGCAAGGAATGATGAACCCGCCCCACGAGAAGACGCAACCAAATGGCCAAGCTCTATCATGTTCCGCTCTCGCCCTTCTGTCGCAAGGTGCGGCTGGTGCTCGCGGAAAAGCGGATCGAATGCGAGCTGGTGGAGGAGCGCTACTGGGAGCAGCAGCCCGACTTCCTGCGGCGCAACCCGGCGGGCAAGGTGCCGGTGCTCAGGCTCGACGACAGGCTGATGGCCGAGAGCACGCCGATCTGCGAATATCTTGAAGAGAAGTTTCCCGAGCCGCCCCTGATGCCCCGGAGCGCCGAGGCGCGCTACGAGGTGCGGCGGCTGGTGAGCTGGTTCGACGACAAGTTTCATGCCGAGGTCACGTCGAACCTCGTTTACGAGCGGGTGAACAAGAAGGTCATGAAGCAGGGTTTCCCGGACAGCGGCAAGGTGAAGGCGGGGGCGCGGGCGATCAAGTTTCATCTCGATTACATGGCGTGGCTGCTCGACCAGCGGCGCTGGCTCGCGGGCGACGTGATGACGCTCGCCGATTTCGCCGCCGCGGCGCATCTGAGTTCGCTCGACTATATCTCGGACGTGGACTGGAACCGCTCGGAAGTGGTGAAAGACTGGTATGCCAAGATCAAGTCGCGGCCGGCCTTTCGGGGTATTCTCGCCGACCAGATACCGGGTTTTCCGCCGCCGGCGCATTATGCGGATCTCGATTTCTGAGGCGCCGTCGAGCGGGGGCGCTGCCCCCGCACCCCCGGGATATTTGCGGCCAGAAGAAACATGGATGAGCTGAAACGGAAACTGGTGGCGCGGGCCCTCGAGGAAGGGTTCGAGATGGCGCGCATCTGCCGGCCGTGGGATGTGGGGCATGTGCCGGAGCGGCTCGCGGCGTTTCTGGCGAAGGGCTATCACGGGCAGATGGGCTGGCTCGAGGAGCGGAGCCACTGGCGCGGCGACCCGGCGGCGCTCTGGCCCGAGGCGCGCTCGGTGATCGTGCTGGGGGAGAGCTATACGCCCGAGACCGACCCGATGGAGACGCTCTCGCAGCCGGATGTGGGCACGGTGAGCGTTTATGCCCGCAACAGGGACTACCATGACGTGGTGAAGAAGCGGCTGAAGCGGCTGGCGCGCTGGCTGATCGAAGAGGCGGGGGGCGCCGAGGTGAAGGTGTTCGTGGATACCGCGCCGGTGCCGGAGAAGCCCCTGGGGCAGGCGGCGGGGCTTGGCTGGCAGGGCAAGCATACCAACCTCGTGAGCCGCGACCTCGGGAGCTGGTTCTTCATCGGGTCGATCTTCACGACGCTCGAATTAGAGACTGATCCGGCGGAAATCGACCATTGCGGCTCATGCAGGGCGTGCCTCGATATCTGCCCGACGGAGGCCTTTCCGGCGCCTTACCAGCTCGATGCGCGGCGCTGCATCTCGTATCTGACGATCGAGCACAAGGGGCCGGTGGACGAGAACCTGCGGCCCTTGATGGGCAACCGGATCTATGGCTGCGACGATTGCCTTGCGGTCTGCCCGTGGAACAAGTTCGCGCAGGCAGCGCGCGAGGTGAAATATGCCGCGCGCGAGGATCTGACCGCGCCGAAGCTGGCGGAGCTGGCGGCGCTCGACGATGCGGGGTTTCGCGCGAAATTCTCGGGCAGCCCGATCAAGCGGATCGGGCGGGACCGTTTCGTGCGGAACGTGCTTTATGCCATCGGCAACTCGGGGCTGCCGGAATTGCGGCCGGCGGCGGCGCGGCTGGAGGGCGACCCGGACGCGGCGGTGGCCGATGCGGCGCGCTGGGCGCTCGAACGGCTCGAAGGATGACGCAAACAGGCTGGCGGGCGCTTCGGAAGCGCCCTAAAGCAGCGGCAGGCAGGCGAGGGAGTTGAGAGCCGATGGCGTTGCTTTTGGGCGTGGATACCGGGGGAACCTATACCGATGCGGTGCTCATTCGCGATGAGCGCGAGGTGGTGGCGAGTGCGAAATCGCTGACCACGCGGCATGACCTTGCCATCGGGATCGGCAAGGCGGTGGCGGCGGTGCTGCAAGAGAGCGGCGCGGCGCCGGGCGAGATCGGCCTTGCCTCGCTCTCGACCACGCTGGCGACCAATGCGCTGGTGGAGGGGCAAGGCGGGCGCGTGGGGCTTGTCTATATCGGGTTTCGGGAGAAGGACCTGGCCGGGCATGGCTTGAGCGAGGCGCTGGGCGGCGACCCGGCGCTGGTGCTGGCGGGCGGGCACAGCCATGCCGGCAGCGAGGCGATGCCGTTGGATGTTGCCGCGCTCGAGGCGTGGCTGGGCGAGGACAGGGGCGTTTCGGCCTATGCGGTGGCCGCGCAATTCGCCACGCGCAACCCGGCGCATGAGCTGAAGGCGGCGGAGATGATACGGGCCATGACCGGGCGGCCGGTGTCGTGCTCGCATCACCTCTCGGCCAAGCTCAACGGGCCGAAGCGGGCTTTGACGGCGGTGCTGAATGCGCGGCTCATCGGGATGATCGCGCGGCTGATCGAGAAGGCGGAAGGCACGCTTGCGGCGCAGGGCATTTCCGCGCCGCTGATGGTGGTGCGGGGCGACGGGGCGCTGATTTCGGCGGCGCAGGCCAAGGAGCGGCCCATCGAGACGATCCTGAGCGGGCCGGCGGCGAGCATCGTGGGGGCGCGGTGGATGACCGGGGCGGATTTTGCGCTGGTGTCGGATATCGGCGGGACGACCACGGATGTGGCGGTGCTGCGCGAGGGCAAGCCCGCCATCGACCCGGCCGGCGCGCGGGTGGGGCCGTGGCGGACGATGGTGGAGGCGGTGGCGATGCGCACCACCGGGCTTGGCGGCGACAGCGAGGTGCATGTGATCGAGGAGGGGCTCGCGGGCGGGCTGCATCTTGGCCCGCGCCGGGTGGTGCCGGTGAGCCTCATTGCAACGGAGGCGCCCGAGGTGGTGCACGAGGCGCTCGACGAGCAGCTTCGGCGCGACACGCCCAGCGAGTTCGACGGGCGGTTCGTGCGCGGTGTGGCGGGGGTGGAGGCCGGTGGGCTTGCGGGCAAGGATGCCGCGCTGCTGGAGCGGATTGGCGCGGAGGTGCAGCCGCTTTCGGCGGTGCTGAAGAGCCGGATGGAGGTGGCCTCGCTCCGGCGGCTGGTGACGCGCGGGCTGGTGCAGGTTTCGAGCGTGACGCCTTCGGATGCGAGCCATGTGCTGGGGCTTGTCGATGCGTGGGACGTGGAGGCGGCGCGCAAGGCGCTGGCCCTGATCGGGCGGCGGCGCACCGGGAGCGGCAACCGGATCGGGCCGGAGCCGGAGCAGATGGCGCGGATGATCGTGGACCAGTTGACGCATCAGACCGCTTTGGCCTTGTTAGAGACTGCTTTTGCCGAGGAAGAGGTGGATTTTGGCCTGCCTGCGGATGTGCTGGCGGCGCATGTGCTGATGCAGCGGGGCCTTGGTGGGCATCGCGGGCTGGTGCGGCTGGAGACCGGGCTTGACGTGGCGGTGGTGGGGCTGGGGGCTTCGGCGCCCACCTATTATCCGGCGGTGGGAGAGCGGCTGGGCTGCGAGATGATCCTGCCGGAGCATGCGGGCGTGGCCAATGCGATTGGCGCGGTCGTGGGGCGGGTGACGATCCGGCGGAGCGGGGTTGTGACGGCACCGTCGGAAGGGCGCTTCCGGGTGCATTTCGAGAGCGGGCCGCAGGATTTCGTGGACGAGACGGAGGCGCTTGGGGCGATGGAGGATGCGCTGCGGAAGGAGGCGCGCCGCGCCGCCGTGGAGGCGGGGGCGGAGGATATCCAGATCACCTGCCACCGCGAGGTGACGCGGGCGCAGGCGGAGGCGCGGGAGGTGTTTCTGGAGGCGACGCTGACGGCGGAGGCGAGCGGGCGGCCGAGGATCGCGGGGTAGGGTGGGATTGCTAGCGCCTGGCCTTGGTAACTCGCGCGGAATCAAGGCCCGCAGGGCCGCCGCGCGATTGCCGGGCCGCCCTCCCGGCCCGGCGATTGGGTGACGTTAGCGCTTAGCTCAAATCAATTTCGGTCTTGGCTGGCATAAAGCGCCGCCGCCCAACCGTCGGATCGCCGCGCCGCGGCCCAGCAATCGCGCGGCTCCGCGCTTGGTGGCCGAATGACGGATTGAGGCTGCTCTCATCTACAGCGACACCAGCCAGTCCCGCACCTTCTCGGCCTCGGGCGTGAGCGGAGTGGTGGCGGACCAGACGAGGTAGAAGCCCTTGCCGGTGTTCCATGCCCATTCGTCGCGCCGCTTGAGAAGCGACTGGCGCACGAGGTGTTCGGTGACATGGTGCCAGCCGAAGGCGAAGCCCTCGCCCGCGATGGCGGCCTGCAGCACCAGCGCGTAGTCGTTGAGCCGGAGGCCGGTGCGGGGCTCGGTATAGGGCACCTTCCAGTGGGCGAAGAAATCGGCCCAGCCGGGGCGCTCGCGGATGGGCTCTTCGAGGTGAATCAGGGTCTGATGCGGGAGGGTTGCGACCGAGCGGAGCGTGACCGCGCTGGCCATGAGCCGGGGCGAGGCGATGGGCGAGATCACCTCGGGCGCGATCAGGTGGCTCTCGCAGCCGGGCCATGTGCCGTCGCCACGCCTGATGCCGAGGGAAATGCCCTCGGCATCGATCTCGGGTTCGCGCTCGGAGGTTTGCAGGCGCAGGTCCAGCCCCGGATGGGCGGCGTGGAAGGCGGCGAGGCGCGGCACCATCCAGTAATGCGCGAAGGCGGTGGAGGCGGAGAGCGTGACATGGCGCTGCGCGCCCTGTTGCGCGAGCATCGCGGCGGTCTGGTGGATGCGCTCGAAGGCGGCGAAGACATCGTTATGGAGCCGCTCGCCGGCATGGGTGAGCGTGACCGAGCGATGAGCCCTGGCGAAGAGCCGCACGCCCAGCGATTGCTCGAGTTGCTTGATGGCGGCGGAGACGGCGGGCTGCTGCACGTTCAGCTCGCGCGCGGCGCGGGTGAAGGAACCGGTGCGCGCGGCGGCTTCGAATACCAGCAGGTGACGCGGGGAGGAGACGAGCTTCCAGAGCTTTTGCATAAACTGAAATTATCCAAAGCCCCAGCTTTTGCAAGGATCACGCCGGATAAGCCTTGGGATAGACTTATGCAAGCGGCAGGGAGGGTGCGACATGGCGCGACGTGCGAGAGCAAGGCGGGAGACGGGCGTGGCGCGGGGGCCGGCGCCGGCCTCTCCGCATATCCGGCGCAATCTGCCCTTTTTCGATGTGCTGGGCGAAGAGGAGATCGACCGGCTCGAGCGGCAGGTGGACTGGATCCTGCAGGAGGTGGGCATCGATTTTCGCGACGACCCGGAGGCGCTGCGGATCTGGAAGGCGGCGGGCGCGGATGTGAATGAATGCCGGGTGCGGGCGGATGCCGGCTGGGTGCGCGAGCTTTGCGCCAAGGCGCCGCGCGAATTCACCCAACTGGCGCGGAACCCGGCCCGCAGCGTCATCATCGGCGGGCTGCACCAGGTGTTTGCGCCGATCTATGGCGCGCCCTTCTGCCGCGATCTGGAGCGGGGGCGGCGCTATGGCGACATGGCGGCGCTCGAGCAGCTGGTGAAGCTGACCTACATGCACCCCAACCTGCACCATTCGGGGCTGGTGATCGTGGAGCCCTGCGACGTGCCGGTGAGCCATCGGCATCTCGACATGCTGCTTTTGCACATGGTGAAGAGCGACAAGCCGCATCTGGGCGCGATCACCGAGATGAGCCGCGCGCAGGACAGCGTGGACATGGCCGAGATACTGCACGGGGCCGATGTGATGGCCGAAAACTGCGTGATCATGGGCAACGTGAACACCAACTCGCCGCTGCTGGTGGACAAGGTGGTGACGCAGGCGATCCGGGTTTATTGCGGGCGGGGGCAGGGGATTATCGTGGTGCCCTTCATCCTCACCGGGGCGATGGGCCCGGTTTCCACCGCCGCCGCCGTGGCGCAGGCGATGGCGGAGGCGATGATCTGCTGTGCCTTCGCGCAGCTGGTGCGGCCGGGGGCGCCGTTCGTGCTGGGGAATTTCCTGAGCTCGATGAGCCTCAAGAGCGGGGCGCCGACCTTCGGGATGCCCGAGCCGGTGATCTCGAATTACGCGATCGGGCAGCTGGCGCGGCGGGCCGGGCTGCCGCTGCGCTGTGGCGGGTCGCTCACCGCCTCGAAGATCGAGGATGCGCAGGCGGCCTATGAGAGCGCCGATTCGATGCATTCGACGGTGCTCGCGGGCTCGAACTACACGCTGCACGCGGCGGGCTGGCTGGAGGGCGGGCTCTGCACCGGCTTCGAGAAGCTGGTGATGGATGCCGACCGGCTGGGAAGCTACCAGAAGCTCGTGGGGCAGGGGCTTGTGACCGACGACGAGGCGATGGCGCGCGATGCCTACGGGGAGGTGGCGCCGGGCGGGCATTTTCTGGGCTGCGGGCACACGATGCGCAATTACCAGACGGCCTTCTACGAGCCGGCGCTCTCGGACAGCGAGAACGTGGAAAGCTGGGAAGACGGCGGCGCGAAGGACATGCGACTGCGCGCCTTCGAGCGCTGGAACGCGATGCTCGACGCCTACGAGGCGCCGCCGATCGACGTGGCGAAGGTTGAGGAACTGGAGGACTTCGTGGCACGGAGGAAGCGGGAGATCCCGGAGGCGTGGTACTGAGCGTCTTGGGGGCGCTGCCCCCAAACCCCCGGGATATTTCCGGCCAGAAGAAGCAGCGGGCCGGGAAAATGGCCAAGGAAGGGACATGACGATGCGTGCGGCAAAGCGATTTGACGAGGATCTGGGCGAGCGGCTGGAGGGGCTTCGGGAAGAGGGGCTCTACAAGACCGAACGGGTGATCACCTCGATGCAGGCGGGCGAGGTGCGGCTTGCGGGCGGGGCGCAGGTGGTGAACCTTTGCGCCAACAACTACCTCGGGCTGGCGGATAACGCGGAGGTGATCGCCGCGGCGCATAAAGGGCTCGACCGCTACGGGTTCGGCATGGCCTCGGTGCGGTTCATCTGCGGGACGCAGGAGGAGCATAAGGAGCTCGAGGCGCGGATTGCGGGGTACCTGGGGATGGAGGATGCCATTCTCTATGCCGCGGCTTTCGATGCGAATGCGGGTTTGTTCGAGACGCTTCTGGGGCCGGAGGATGCGATCATCTCGGATGCGCTGAACCATGCGAGCATCATCGACGGGGTGCGGCTCTGCAAGGCGCAGCGCTTTCGCTATGCCAATTCGGATATGGCCGATCTGGAGCGCTGTTTGCGGGAAGCGCAGGGGGCGCGGCACCGGCTGATTGCCACCGATGGCGTCTTCTCGATGGACGGGTATTACGCGAAGCTCGAGGAAATCTGCGACCTTGCCGAGCGGTATGACGCGATGGTGATGATCGACGATTGCCATTCGACCGGCTTTGTCGGGGCGACCGGGCGCGGGACGCATGAGCATTGCGGGGTGATGGGGCGGGTGGACATCATCACCGGCACGCTCGGCAAGGCGCTGGGCGGGGCCTCGGGCGGGTTCACGGCAGCGAGTGCGCCGGTGGTGGACTGGCTGCGGCAGCGCTCGCGGCCTTACCTTTTTTCCAACACGCTGGCGCCGGTGATCGCGGCGGCCTCGCTCAAGGTGTTCGACCTGCTGGAGGATGGCGGGGAGCTGCGGGCAAGGCTCTGGAGCAATGCCGCCTATTTCCGGGAGCGGATGGGCGGGCTCGGCTTCGAGCTGCTGCCGGGGGAGCATGCGATCATCCCGGTGATGCTGCGCGATCCGAAGCTGGCGCAGGAGATGGCGAAGCGGCTGGGGGAGCGGGGGGTGTATGTGACGGCCTTCAGCTTTCCGGTGGTGCCGAAGGGGCAGGACCGCATCCGCACGCAGATGAGCGCCGCGCTGACGCGGGAGATGCTCGACCGGGCGATCGGTGCGTTCGAAGAGGTGGGGCGTGAGCTGGGGGTGATCTCGTGACGGGGGTTCTGCCCTCTGTGATCGGGGCGATCGGAGGCACACCGCTGGTGGAATTGAGCCGGATCAGGGACGAACTGGAGCTCGACGGGCGGCTTCTGGCGAAGCTCGATTACCTGATGCCGGGCTTCTCGAAGAAGGACCGTGCGGCGCGGGAGATCGTCGATGCCGCGCGGGAGAGCGGGGAGTTGGCCGAGGGGCAGGTGGTGGTGGAGCTGACCTCGGGCAACATGGGCACCGGGCTCGCGATTGTCTGCGGGGTGCTGGGGCATCCGTTCGTGGCGGTGATGAGCGAGGGCAACTCGGAGGAGCGGGCCCGGATGATGCGGGCGCTGGGCGCCGAGGTGGTGCTGGTGCCGCAGGCCGAGGGGAGCCGGAAGGGCGAGGTATCCGGCGCGGATCTGGCGCTGGTGGAGGCGGAGGCGCGGCGGATCACCGAGGCGCGGGGAGCGTTCCGGGCGGATCAGTTTGCGCGGGAGGGCAACCCGGCGGCGCATGAGCGGGGCACGGCACCGGAGATATGGGCGCAATCCGGGGGCGCGGTGACGGCGTTTTGCGATTTCATCGGCTCGGGCGGCACGCTGGGCGGCGCGGCGCGGTATCTCGCGCCGAAGGGGGTGCGCTGCTACGCGGTGGCGCCGGACAGGCCGGAGCATCCGATCCAGGGCGGGGGGTATTCCATGCCGGAGCTCAGGCATCTGGAAGGGGTGAATCTGGCAGGAACAGAGACTGTTTCAGGTGCGGAGGCGGCCGAACATACGCGGCTTCTGGCGCGGCGCGAGGGGATTTTCGGCGGCTATTCGGCGGGGGCCAATCTTGCGGCGGCGGTGCGGCTTCTGAAGGGGCCGGAGCGGGGCGGCTGCGTGGGGTTCGTGGTGTGCGACAGCGGGCTCAAGTATCTCAGCACGGATTTGTGGGGGTAAGGCGATGCAGAACCAGATGAAGGCGCTTGTGAAGGCGAAGCCGGAGCCGGGGCTCTGGATGGAGCATGTGCCGGTGCCGGAGCCCGGGCCGGCGGATGTGCTGATCAAGGTGAAGAAATCGGCCATTTGCGGCACCGACGTGCATATCTGGAAATGGGACGAGTTCAGCGCCAAGACGGTGCCCGTGCCGATGGTGGTGGGGCATGAGTTCGTGGGCGAGATCGTGGATATGGGCGCCGCGGCGGTGAAATATCGCATCGGGCAGCGGGTTTCTGGCGAGGGGCATATCGTGTGTGGCACCTGCCGGAATTGCCGGGCGGGGCGGGGGCATCTGTGCCGCAACACCAAGGGCGTGGGGGTGAACCGGCCGGGAAGTTTTGCCGAGTATCTCTGCATTCCCGAGAGCAACGTGGTGCCGATCCCCGAGGATATCCCTGACGAGATCGCGGCGATCTTCGACCCGTTCGGCAACGCGGTGCATACGGCGCTGAGTTTCGACCTCGTGGGCGAGGACGTGCTGGTGACGGGCGCGGGGCCGATCGGGATCATGGGGGCGCTGGTGGCCTCGAGGGTGGGGGCGCGGAAGGTGGTGATTACCGACATCAACCCCTACCGGCTTGATCTGGCGCGGAAGATGGGCGTGGAGCATGTGGTGGACGTGTCGAAGGAAGAGCTGGGCGAGGTAATGGCCGATCTGGGCATGACCGAGGGCTTCGATGTGGGGCTGGAGATGTCGGGCGCGTCGGCGGCGATGCAGCAGATGATCCGGCGGCTGAACAATGGCGGGAAGCTCGCGTTGCTGGGGATCGCGCCCACCGAGTTCGCGGTGGATTGGAACGCGGTGATCTTCAAGATGCTGCATATCAAGGGCATCTACGGGCGCGAGATGTACGAGACATGGTACAAGATGATCGCGCTGGTGCAGTCGGGGCTCGATGTGAGCGGGCTGATCACGCACCGGATTTCCATCGACGATTTCGAGGAAGGTTTTGCCGCGATGATCTCGGGGAATTCCGGCAAGGTCGTAATGGATTGGGACCGGTGATGCGCTGGCTGTTTCTGGCCGCCTGTCTGCTCGCGGGGCAGGCCCTCGCCACGCCCGACCGGATGACTACCTCCGACGACCGGCTGGTGGCGGCGACGCAGACGCATTTCTACGTGGTCCGCGATGTGGAGGATAACCTGGGCTCGCATTATGCCGCGCTGGTGGATCAGCATCTGGTGGAGATCGGGATCGACAGTGGCGAGGCCACGCGGTTCTGGCCGCTGCGGCTGATGGCGGTGAACCATCTGGAGACCGAGGATTATCTGAACCCGGGCCGGGTGAGCGAGCGCGACGGCGAGCGGCATGACATGATGGCGGTGCTTTCAGGGCTGGGCGCGCAGCCGCTTCGGCCGGGCCGCTGGGCTGCCGAGGGGGTCGTGCTGCGCGATGGCGCGCTTTATGCGGGCGATGCCGAGGCGCTCACCGAGTTTGGCATTCGCAAGGCCGGGCGGGCGCAGTTGGGCCTGCTTAGAGACTATTATCCGCCGATAGAGACCGAGGAAGACTATCGCGCCGCCGGGCGGATCGACTTTTTTGACCTTTTTGCCGAAGGCGCATGGGACTGTGCCGTGCTGCCGGAGGCCGTAAGCCTCTTTCGCGCGGGCGACGAGGTGCGGCTCGTGAAGCTGCGCTGCGAGGATTTCGAATTGAGCGGGGCGTGGTCTTTTCACGCGATCCTGCCGGTGACTGACTGAACAAGGGACAGGACTGATGAGCGATACACTGGCGCAATCGACGCTGAACATCCAGAAAGACGAGACATCGAGGGGCAAGCCGTTGCCGAGCCATGCGAAGGTGGTGGTGATTGGCGGGGGCGTGGTGGGCTGCTCGATCCTCTATCACCTGAGCAAGTTCGGCTGGAAGGACACGATCCTGCTGGAGCGGAACGAGCTGACGAGTGGCTCGAGCTGGCACGCGGCGGGGCAGATTCACACGATTTCGAGCGACCCGAACATCAGCCGGCTGCAGAGCTACACGATTGGCCTTTACAAGGAGATCGAGGAGCTTTCGGGGCAGTCGGTGGGGCTGCACCTGACGGGGGGCTTCTACCTTGCCTCCAACAAGACGTGGTATGACTACCTCAAGCGCGAGCGCTCCAAGGCGCGCTACATGGGGCTCGATCAGGAGTTCATCAGCCCCGAGGAAGTGGCGCGGCGGCATCCGCTCATCAACCCGAAATATTACCATGCCGCGCTCTGGGACGATCAGGATGGCGATCTGGACCCGTCGGGCACCACCTATGCCTTCGCCAAGGCGGCGCGGCATCATGGCGGGCAGTATTTTACCCACACGCCGGTGACCGCGACGAAGATGCGCGCGGATGGGCAATGGGAGGTGACGACCGCGCGCGGCACGGTGATTGCCGAGCATGTGGTGAATTGCGGCGGGCTCTGGGCGCGGGAGGTGGGGCATATGGCGGGGCTCAACCTGCCGGTGCAGCCGATGGAGCACCATTACCTGCTGACCGACCGGATCGAGGAGGTGGCCACCTTTGGCTCGCGGCTGCCCTGCGGGTTCGATTACGAGGCCAATCTCTACTTCCGGCAGGAGCGCGACGGGATGCTCCTGGGCACCTACGAGCCGAAGGGCGTGCCGTGGAAGGTGGAGGGCACGCCGTGGGATTTCGGCCATGAGCTGTTGCAGCCCAATCTCGAGCATATCGCCGACCGGCTGGAGCTGGGTTTCGAGCGGATTCCGGCGCTGGGGAGCGCGGGGATCAAGGATGCGATCAACGGGCCGTTCACTTTCGGCCCCGACGGCAACCCGATGATCGGGCCGGTGCCGGGGATGCGGAACTACTGGTGCGCCGTGGGCGTGATGGCCGGGTTCTGCCAGGGCGGCGGCGTGGGGCTGACGCTGGCGGAATGGATGATCGACGGGGAGCCTTCCATCGACGTGTGGGCGATGGACGTGGCGCGGTTTGGTGAGTGGGCGAGCCCGGATTGGGGCACGGTGAAGAGCTGCGAGAATTACGAGCGGCGCTTCGTGATGACCTTCCCCAACGAGACCCTGCCCAAGGGGCGGCGGCAGCAGACCACGGCGCTTTACGACCGGCTGATCGCCAAGGGTGCGGTGATGGGGCAGGCCTTCGGGCTGGAAAACGCGCTCTGGTTTGCCGATGGGCCGGAGGATGCCCATGAGGTGCCGACCTTCGAACGCAACCGCTCATTTGAGTATGTGGCGGCGGAGGTGAAGGCCGTGCAGGAGGCGGTGGGCGGTATCGAGATCGCCAATTTCGCCAAGCACAGGATTCATGGGCCGGGGGCGCGGGCGTGGCTGGAGCGCACCATGGCGGGGCATATCCCGAAGCCGGGGCGGCTGACGCTGACGCCGATGCTGACGGAGAAGGGCCGGCTTTATGGCGATCTGACGGTGGCCTGCCTCGGCGAGGAGGAGTTCATGCTCTTCGGCTCGGGGGCGATGCAGGATGCGCATTCGCGGTTCTGGGCGCGGACGCTGCCGGAGGGGGTGGTGCATGAGAACCAGACCGCCGAATGGCATGGCATCGCGCTCTCGGGGCCGAAATCGCGGGAGCTGCTGGCGCGGATCACGCGGGAGGATGTGAGTGCCGGGGCGCTGAAGTTTCGCGACACGCGCCGCACCTTCGTGGGGAGCGTGCCGGTGATATTGAACCGGATCAGCTTTTCGGGCGAGCTGGGCTTCGAGATCTATTGCCGGCCGCAATACCTGTTGCGCCTGTCGGAGGCGATCGAGGAGGCGGGGGTGGACTTGGGCTACCGCTGGTACGGGGCGCGGACGCTGATGAGCCTGAGGCTGGAAAAGGGCTGGGGCGCGTGGGGGCTGGAGTTTCGCCCCGATTTCAACGCTATCGAGAGTGGCATGGAGGCTTTCATCGACTGGAAAAAGGATTTCGTGGGCAAGGCGGCCACGGAGGCCTTCAAGGCGGAGGGAGCCAAGCGGAAGCTGGTGACGCTGGTGATCGACACCGAGATCGACGTGACGCTCGACGAGGCGGTGCTGACTGGAGGCGCGGCGGTGGGCTACATCACCTCGGGCGGCTATGCGCACCGCGTGGGCAAGAGCATGGCGATGGCCTATGTGAGCGCCGAACATGCCGCGCCGGGCACGGAGCTCGAGGTGGAAATCCTCGGAGAGTTCTGTAAAGCGGTGGTGCAGGGCGGCCCGGTTTACGATGCGAACGGGGCCAATATGAGAGCCTGATCAAGGGAGAAAGGCCCGGAATGACCACACGGGAGAGCGACAGGCCGATACGCTTTGTCTTCCTGCTGATCCCGGGCTTTTCGATGCTGGGCTTCACCTGCGCGCTTGAGGCGCTCTCGCTTGCCAACCGTCATTCGGGCGGGCGAACCTATTACGACTGGCTTCTGCTGAGCGCCGATGGCCGCCCCGCCGCCGCGTGGAACGGGGTGACGGTGGAGGTGAGCGGCGGGCTTGTCGAGCTTGGCCGGGACGACCGGCTGGTGGTGTGCGCGGGCGAGGACGTGACGGCGGGCAGCACGCGCGAGGTGCTGGGCTGGCTGCGGCGGCAGACGCGCAAGGGCCTCACCTTTGGCGCGCTCTCCTCGGGGGCCTATACGCTGGCCTTGGCCGGGCTCATCGCGGGCAAGCGGGTGACGACCCATTGGGAATATGCGCCCGCGCTGCTGGAGGCGCTGCCGCAAGTGACGCTTGAGGAGACGATCTACACCGTCGACGGGCGCGTGTTTACCTGCGCGGGCGGGGCCTCGTCGATGGACCTGATGCTTTATCTCATCCGGGAGGATTACGGGCAGGCGATTGCCGATTGGGTGGCGGAGCAGATGGTTTACCCCGCGCCAAGGGATGCCGCGCAGACCCAGCGGACGGTGCTGCAGGGCAGGCTCGCGCTGCGCGACCGGACGCTCATCCGCGCGATCGAGCTGATGCGCGCCCATACAGAGGAGCCGATGAGCGCCGAGGCGCTGGCGGAGCGGCTGGGGGTTTCGACACGGCGGCTGGAGCGGCTCTTCGCGAAGCACCTCGGCACCTCGCCGGGGCGCTACTATCTCGCGCTCAGGCTGGAGAAGGCGCGCTACCTGCTCCGGCAGACGGAGCGGGGGATTCAGGAGATCGGGCTGCTCTGCGGCTTCACCAGCGCCGCGCATTTCTCGCGTCGCTACAAGGAGGCCTATGGCGTGGCGCCGAGCAAGGAGAGCGCGGGCCGCAAGCTGCTCTGGACGCCGGAGCCGCGCGGCTGAGGCGGGGCGGTTTGCGCGGGGCACAAGGCGGCTCTGCGCAGGGCGGCGTTGATTCCGCCGCCGATTGCGCGCAATCAGGGAGGCAAGGAAACCCGTTTTGATGACTTTGCTCCCATGAACCCGCTCAAGGGGATCGCCCTCAAGCTTTGTGCCGTCGTGCTCTTCATCGTGATGTCGTCGCTGGTGAAGGCAACGTCTGACCACGTGCCGCCCGGCGAGGCGGTGTTCTTCCGCTCGTTTCTCGCGATTCCGGTGATCCTCGTCTGGCTCGCGATGCGGGGCGATCTGCGCACCGGGCTCAAGGTGCAATCGCGGATGCGGCATTTCTGGCGGGGCGCGGTGGGCACAACGGCGATGGGGCTGATGTTTGCCGGGCTGGGCCTTCTGCCGCTGCCGGAGGTGACCGCGCTGGGCTATGCGATGCCGCTTCTCGTGGTGGTCTTCGCGGCGATGTTTCTCGACGAGAAGGTGGGGATCTACCGCATCGGAGCGGTGGCGCTGGGCTTCACGGGCGTGATCATCGTGCTCTCGCCACGGCTCACGGCGCTCGACGGCCCCACGGTGCAGACGGCGGAGGCCGTGGGCGCGGTGCTGGTGCTCTTGGGTGCGGTCTGCGGGGCGTTGGCGCAGATCTACGTGCGCAAGATGGTGCAGACGGAGCAGACGAGCGCCATCGTCTTCTACTTCTCGCTGACGGCCTCGATCCTGTCGCTCCTGACGCTGCCCTTCGGCTGGGTTGTGCCGGACGGGCCGGAACTGGCGATGCTGGTGCTGGCGGGGCTGCTGGGCGGGCTGGGGCAGATCTTTCTCACCTCCTCCTACCGGTTCGCCGACGCGAGCGTGGTGGCGCCGTTCGACTATGCCTCGATGCTCTTCGCCATCGCGATCGGGTATTTCATCTTCGACGAGGTTCCGACGGGCACGATGCTGCTGGGGGCGAGCCTCGTGATCGTGGCGGGGATCATCATCATCCTGCGCGAGCGGCATCTGGGCATTCAGCGCAACAAGGCGCAGGCGGCGAAATCGCCGCAGGGGTGAAACTTCGAAGGCGCGGAATCAAGGCCCGCAGGGCCGCCGCGCGTCGCCGGGCCGCCCCGTCGCACCGAAGGTGCGCCGACGAAACACAGCACGCCTTTGGCGTGACGGCCCGGCGATTGGGTGACGCCTTCGCGCCGTTCAACCCGAAAGCGGTTTTTGCACCATAAAGCGCTACTGTTCAGACGGTTGATCGCCGCGCCGCGGCCCGTCGATGCGCGGCTTCTCACAAATCCTGCAGCGCGAATTTCAGGTAGGCGGGCGGCATCAGCATCCGCCGGAAGCGGCCCAGCGGGAAGCGGCGAGGGGCGTGGCGCAGGGGTGCGGGATAGGGGCGCTCGGGCGTCTTGCCCTGCACCAGGTCGGCGAGGATCGCGCCGCTGTAGCTGCCCATCGATACCCCGTTTCCATGATAGGCGAAGGCGGCGAACCCGCCCTCCATGCCGGGGATCGGGCCGGCATAGGGCAGGAAATCGCGGCTGAGGCAAACGAAGCCCGACCAGTAATGCGGGGTTTCCACATGCCGCCACGCGGGGAAGAAGCTTTCGAAATCGGCTCGGATTTTCTGGCGGATCTTCTGCTCGACGCCGGGGGTGTGGCGCATGCCGCCGCGCATCCCGAAGAGCATCCGGCCATCGGGCATCAGGCGGAAGTAATGCAGGAGGTGGCGGGTGTCGTAGCACATCTGCAGGCTGGTCCAGCCTTGGGCGGAAAGCTCGTCGCGGCTCATCGGGCGGGAAACGAGGATGCTCGATTGCGTGGGCAGGTAGCGGCCCGCCATCCACGCCGGCAGGTTCTCGGAGCTGTAGCCGTTGGTGGCGAGGATGAAGCGCTTCGCGGAAACGCTGCCGCGCTCGGTGCGCAGGCGGTAGCCGCCGCCGGGCAGCGGCTCGATGGCGATAACGGCGCTTTGCCCGTAGATGCGTGCGCCCGCCGCCTTGGCCGCATGGGCGAGGCCCGAGGCGTATTTGCGGGGGTTGAGCGCGAAGCCCAAGGGCGTGGTGATGGCGCCGTGGAAGGGGCCGTTGAGGCCCGATTGCTTGAGTTCCTCGGGCGGGATGAGCGTGGGCTCGACGCCGAAGAGCTCGCGGATCTGGCCCACGCTCGCGCGCATCTCGGCGAAATCCTTCGGGCGGTGGGCGAGCTTGGTTTCGCCGTCGGAATGGCGGTCGACCTCGAGACCGTGCCGGTCGATCACCTCGCCGACGAGCTCGACCGCCGCGCGCTCGGTGCGAAAGAAGGCGCGGGCCTCGGCTTCGCCGAACATCGCCTTGATCTCGCCGAAGTCGAGATTGGCGCCGCCGAGGCAGTTGAACCCGCCATTGCGCCCCGAGGCGCCCCAGAACGGGTGCTGCGCCTCGAGCACCGTGGCCTCGACGCCCGCCTCGGCCAGATGCAGCGCGGCGGAGAGCCCGGTGAAGCCGCCGCCGATGATGGCGACCTCGGCGGTCTCCTCGCTCGCAAGCGTGGGCCAGTCGCCGGGATCGGTGGTCTCGGCCCACCAGCACTCGGCGACGGGCGAGGGGCCATAGGCATCGGCCTCCCAGATGCGCGCGAGGCCGGTCATGTGCGGGCGGCCGCCTGTTCGTCGGCCTGCTGGCGCAGCGTGGCGCTCTTGGAAATCAGCGAGGCGGTGATGACGCCCACGGTGACGATGGCGATGAGGATGGTGGAGAGCGCGTTGATCTCGGGGCTCACGCCCAGCCGGATCGACGACCAGATCTTGATCGGCAGGGTGACGAGGCGGAAGGCCTCCATCGCCGTGCAGCCGAGATCAAGCGCGGCCTCCTCGAGCGAGCGGTCGAAGCTGACGAGGCGCGAGGAGACCACCACCGAGACGTAGCACATGGAAAAGGTAGTGTGCGCGAGGATGATGGTGAGCACGCCCCGGTCGAGCCCGATGCCGATGAAGAGCAACAGGAGCGAGAGGCCGGTGATGACCTCGGGCATGACGAGCGGCGCGTAGATCATGCCGGAAAAGAGCGTGCGCCCCACGAACCGGCCCGCGCGCACCAGCACGTAGGCCGCCATCGTGCCCAGCACCGTGGCGATGGTGGAAGAGACGACCGCCACCTGAAGCGTGACCCATGCGGCGTCGAGGAAGGCTTCGTTCTGGAAGAGCTCTCCATACCAGCGGGTGGAGAACCCGGCCCAGACGGTGACGAGCTTCGAGCTGTTGAAGCTGTAGATCACGAGGATCACCATCGGCAGGTAGAGGAAGGCGAAGCCGAGCGTGAGCGAGGTGGCGTTGAACCATGTCAGGCGTCTCATGCGGTGGCCCTCCGGGCGGCGATTTCTTGAAAAGAAATCGGGCCGAAATCTTTGGAAGATTTCGTGGCGCTCATTGGTCGGCCTCCCGCTGCTTCTGTTCGTTGCGCTGGAAGAGGATGATGGGGATGATCAGGATGAGGAGCAGGATCACCGCCACCGCCGAGGCCACCGGCCAGTCGCGGTTGTTGAAGAACTCCTCCCAGAGCACCTTGCCGATCATCAGCGTCTGCGAACCGCCCAGGAGCGAGGGTATGACGAACTCGCCGATGGTGGGGATGAAGACGAGGAAACAGCCCGCGATGATGCCGTTCTTGGAAAGCGGCACGGTGACGAGCCAGAAGGCCGAGAGGCGCGAGCAGCCGAGGTCTTCCGCCGCTTCGAGGAGCGAGCCGTCGAGCCGCTCGAGCGCGGAGTAGATCGGCAGGATCATGAACGGCAGGTAGGTGTAGACGATGCCGATATAGACGGCGATGTTGGTGTTGAGGATCGTCAGCGGCTCGGAGATGATCCCGATCCCCATCAGGAACTGGTTGAGATAGCCTTCGGTGGAGAGGATGCCCATCCACGAATAGACGCGGATCAGAAAGGACGTCCAGAAGGGCAGGATCACCAGCATCATCAGCGTCGGGCGCCAGTGATCGGGCGCGTTGGCCATGCCGTAGGCGATGGGGTAGCCCACGAGAAGGGTGCAGAAGGTGGCGATGGCGGCGATCTGGACGGAGGAGAGATAGGCCTTCCAGTAGAGATCGTCGGTGGTGAGGAAGGTGAAATTCTCGAAATCGAGCGCGGCGAAGAAGCTCTTGATGCCTTCCCAGCCGGCGGAGAAGTCGAGCGTGGGGGTGTAGGGCGGGATGGCGAGCGCGATATCCGAGAGGCTGATCTTCAGCACGATCAGGAAGGGGACGAGGAAGAGCGCGAGGAGCCAGAGATAGGGGGTGAGGATGAGGATGGCGCGGCGCATGGGCTCAGCTCTCCAGCAGCACGCCGGCGGTATCCGACCAGCTCAGGTAAACCTCGTCTTCCCATGTGAAGGGGCGGTTGGCGAGGCGGCGGGTGTTGGCGGTTTGCGCCTTCACGATCTTCCCGCCGGGCAGTTCGACATGATAGGTGGAGAGGTTGCCGAGATAGGCGATGTCGAGGATCTTGCCCTTGAGGATGTTGCGCCTGTCGGTGGGCTTTTCGGCTGAAATGGAGACTTTTTCGGGCCGGATCGCGATGTGGCAGGTCTGCCCGTTCGCAAGCTGCTTGTCGGTTTGGCAATAGATCGCGGGCTGGCCCTCGGCGAAATGCACCTCGTAGCCTTCATCCACCTTGCGGGACGTGCCGCTGAGGATGGTCACCTCGCCGATGAAATCGGCCACGTAGACGCTTTGCGGCTGTTCGTAGATATGCGCGGGCGTGTCGGCCTGGATGATCTTGCCGTGATCCATCACCGCCACGCGGGAGGCCACCGTCATCGCCTCTTCCTGATCGTGGGTGACGATCACGAAGGTGGTGCCGGTTTTCTCCTGAATGTCCATCAGCTCGAACTGGGTGTCCTGCCGGAGCTTGGCGTCGAGCGCGCCGAGCGGCTCGTCGAGCAAGAGCAGCTTCGGCGCCTTGGCGAGCGAGCGGGCCAGTGCCACGCGCTGGCGCTGGCCGCCGGAAATCTGGTGGGGTTTGCGCTGGGCGAATTTCTCGAGCCGGGTGAGCTTCAGCATCTCGGCCACGCGCGCCTCGATCTTCGCCTTCTCCATCCGGTCGCGCTTGAGGCCGAAGGCGATGTTTTCCCACACCGAGAGATGCGGGAAGAGCGCGTAGGACTGGAACATCATGTTCACCGCGCGCTTGTTGGGGGGGATCGGCGCGATATCCTGCCCGCCCAGAAGGATCGTGCCTTCGGTGGGCGTTTCGAACCCGGCGAGCATGCGCATCATCGTGGTCTTGCCGCAGCCGGAAGGCCCGAGCAGCGCGAAGAACTCGCGCTCGTAGATGTCGAAGCTCTGGTTGTCGATCGCGGTGAAATCGCCCCACCGCTTGGTGACGTTGCGGAACTGGATCAGCGGTTTCGCGTCCGGATCGTTCCACGGCTCGAAGACGGTTTGCCCCATGCGGCCCCCCATTCATCAAAAGGCCCGCGCCTTGGTGAGGCGCGGGCCGGGTGGGGCTCAGGTGCCCGACTTCACTTTCGTCCACATCCGGGTGACGACCCGCTGCACCTTCGCCGGGTAGGGCGTGGTGGTGTAGAGGTTCTGCACCGTCTCTTCATCCGGGTAGACCGCCGGATCGCCGATCACGTCTTCGATCAGCAGCTCCTGCGAGGCCTTGTTGCCGTTGGCATAGTAGACGTAGTTGGAGGCGGCGGCGATGTTCTCGGCATCCATGATGAAGTTGAGGAACACATGCGCGCCCTCGGGGTTGGGCGCATCCGCCGGAATGGCCATCTGGTCGAACCACATCAGCGCGCCTTCGGAGGGGGCGTTATAGACGATCTCGACGCCGTTGTCGGCCTCTGCCGCGCGGTCGCGCGATTGCAGGATGTCGCCCGACCAGCCGAAGGCCACGCAGATATCGCCGTTGGCGAGCGCGTTGATGTATTCGGAGCTGTGGAACTTCTGCACATAGGGGCGCACGCCCATCAGCACCTCTTCGGCCTTGGCGATCACGTCCGGGTCATGGCTGTCGGGGTCTTCGCCGATATATTTCAGCGCGGCGGGGATGAGCTCTGTGGGGGCATCGAGGAAATGCACGCCGCAGGAGGCGAGCTTCTCCATGTTGGCCGGGTCGAAGATGAGCGAGAGCGAGCCCACCGGCGCATCCTCGCCCAGCACCTCGGTGACCTTGCCCATGTTCACGCCGATGCCGGTGGTGCCCCACATGTAGTTGATGGAATACTCGTTGCCGGGATCGTACTTGGCGGTGCGCTCCTCGATGGCATCCCACATGTTGTCGATGTTGGGCAGCTTCGACTTGTCGAGCTTCTGGAAGGCGCCCGCCGAGATCTGGCGCTGCAGGAACGTGCCCGAGGGCACGACCACGTCGTAACCCGAGCCGCCGGCCAGCATCTTGGTTTCCAGCACTTCGTTGGAATCGAACACGTCGTAGATGAGCTCGAGGCCGGTTTCCTCCTCGAACTTGGCGAGCAGCGCCTCGTCGATATAGTCGGACCAGTTGTAGACGCGCACCTCTTCGGCGGCGGCGGCCCCTGCGCAGAGCGCGAGCGCGGCGGTCGACAGAATCAGCTTGTTCATAGTCTTCTCCCGTTGGATCGGCGCTTTTCGCGCCTTGGATGCGCGGATTTGATCAAAATCTTTCGCGCATTGCAATATGGTAATGTTTTCACGCAGCCGCTACTCTCGCAAGGCGTGAGATGAGAGCGGGCGCGGCGGAGTGCGAGGGATGAGCGGATTGGCACAAAAAATGAGCGGCGCGCAGGGTGCGGCCCCGGGGCTGCCGGCGCATGAGCTGATCTACCGGCAGCTTCGGGCGCTGATCCTCTTCGGCGATCTGGCACCGGGGCAGCCGGTGACGATCCAGGGGCTCACAGAGCGGCTGGCGGCGGGCATGACCCCGGTGCGCGAGGCGATCCGCCGGCTCATCGCCGAGGGTGCGCTTGAATCGCAGGGCAACCGGCGGGTCTCGGTGCCGCAGCTCACGGCCGAGAATATCAATGAATTGATCGTTGCGCGCCAATGGCTTGACCCGCATCTGGCCGAGCGTGCCACGGCCCGTGCAACACTCACCGATCTCGAGCGGCTCGCCGCCACCGATACCGAGCTCGACCGGGCGATCGCGCGTGGCGACCTGCGCGCCTATCTCGAGCTCAACTACCGGTTTCACCGGATGATCTACGACATGGCCGCCGCGCCCATCCTCACCGATCTCGCCGAGGGGCTGTGGCTGCGTTTCGGGCCGTCGCTGCGGGTGGTCTGCGGACGAATGGGCACACAGAACCTGCCCGACAAGCACAAGGAGGTGCTCGCGGCGATGCATGCGGGCGATGCCGAGGCGGCGGGGCAAGCGATCCGGGCCGACGTGGTGCAGGGGATGGAGCAGGTGCGCGACGCGCTCTCCTGAGGGGCCGGCGGGGCTGATTCGATTGACTTCCGGGAATTTGATCATATTCTGGCGATAACCGGCCCCGCCTGCGGCGCCGCCCGTTATTCCGATCCGAAGAACCGAAAGGCCGCCCCGATGACGATCATTTCCAACCATATGCCCACCGCCGAACTGCAGGCGATCGACGCTGCGCACCACCTGCACCCCTTCACCACCGGCAACGAGATCAACGCCAAGGGCGCCCGCGTGATCACCCGCGCCGAGGGCGTGACGCTCACCGACAGCGACGGCAACGAGATGCTCGACGCAATGGCCGGGCTCTGGTGCGTGAACCTTGGCTACGGGCGCCCCGAACTCGCCGAGGCGGCGGCGCGGCAGATGCGCGAGCTGCCCTATTACAACACCTTCTTCCAGACGACCCATGTGCCGGTGATCGCGCTCTCCGAGCGGCTCGCCAAGCTCGCGCCGGGCGATCTGAACCACACCTTCTTCGCAAGCTCCGGCTCGGAGGCGAACGACACCAATATCCGCCTCGTGCGCACCTACTGGGCGGCGAAGGGCGAGCCCCAGCGCAACGTGATCATCTCGCGCAAGAACGCCTATCACGGCTCGTCGATGGGCAGCGCCTCGCTGGGCGGGATGGTGCCCATGCATGAGCAGGGCGGCATGCCGATCCCGGATATCCACCATATCAACCAGCCCTACTGGTATGGCGAGGGCGGCGACTCGGATCCGCAGGAGTTCGGCCTCGCCCGCGCCCGCGAGCTCGAGGAGGCCATCGAGCGGATCGGGCCGGAGAAGGTCGCGGCCTTCATCGGCGAGCCCATTCAGGGCGCGGGCGGTGTGATCATCCCGCCGGAAAGCTACTGGCCCGAGATCCAGCGGATCTGCGAAAAATACGGCATCCTGCTCATCGCCGACGAGGTGATCTGCGGCTTCGGGCGCACCGGCAACTGGTTCGGCTCGCAGACCTTCGACATCACGCCGCACATCATGACCGTGGCCAAGGGCCTCTCCTCGGGCTACGCGCCGATCGGCGGCTCCATCGTCTGCGACGAGGTGGCGGAGGTGCTGAACGCTGTGGAGTTCAACCACGGCTACACCTATTCCGGCCACCCGGTGACCTGCGCCGTGGCGCTCGAGAACCTGCGGATTCTCGAGGAAGAGGGCATCGTGGAGCGCGCCGCGCAGGAAACGGCGCCTTACCTGAAGGACAAGTGGCAGGCGCTGGCAGATCACCCGCTGGTGGGCGAGGCGACGATCTGCGGGCTGATGGGCTCGATCGCGCTCACCCCCCACAAGGACAGCCGCGCGGCCTTCGCCGCGCCGCGGGGCACCGCCGGTTTCATCTGCCGCGAGCATTGCTTCGCCGGCGGGCTGGTGATGCGCCACGTGGGCGACCGCATGGTGATCTCGCCGCCGCTGGTGATCACCAAACCGGAGATCGACACGCTGGTGGAGCGCGCATGGAAGGCGCTCGACATGGCGCATGCGCAGCTGAAGGCCGAGGGCCTGATGAAGGCTGCAAGCTGAGCACGCCGTCGCGAGCCGTTTCGCCTTCGGCTGCGCGGATCAGGTATTTGTAACAAGAAGAAGCCGAGGCGCGCGCCCCGGCTTCTTCTTGGTCAAAATACTTCCGCCGGAGGCGTCCCTCAGTTTTTCACGAAGAGCTTGCGGGGAATGGTGCAGAGCGCCTCGGCGGGGCCGCTTTCGGTGATGAGGATCGTCTCGGTCGTCTCCAGCCCCCATGTATCCATCCAGAGGGCGGGCATGAAGTGGAAGGTCATGCCCGGCTCGAGCACGGTTTCATCCTCGGCGCGGATCGAGGCGGTGCGCTCGCCCCAGTCGGGTGGGTAGCTGAGGCCGATGGGATAGCCGCAGCGGCCCTCGCGCTTGATGCCGTGTTTCTCCAGCACGCCGATGAAGGCCCGGGCGATGTCGCCGGCGCGGTTGCCGGCGCGGGCGGCGTCGAGCCCGGCCTCGATGCCTTCGAGCTGCGCCTGCTCGGCATCGAGCATCGCCTCCGGCGGCGTGCCGAGGAAGACGGTGCGGCAGAGCGGCGCGTGGTAACGGCGGTAGCAGCCCGAGAGCTCGAAGAAGGTGGCCTCGCCCTCGCGCATGGGCTGGCCGTTCCAGGTGAGATGCGCGGCGGTGGCATCGAGCCCCGAGGGCGTGAGCGGCACGATGGCGGGGTAGTCGCCCCAGATATCCTCCACGCCGGTGATGCCCGCATGCATGATCTCGGCGACGAGATCGTTCTTGCGCAGCCCCGGCTCGGCCTTGTCGATGGCCGTTTGCACCACCTTCTCGGAGATGCGCGCAGCCTTGCGGATGAAGGCGATCTCCTCGTCGGATTTCACCAGCCGCTGCCAGTTCACCAACGCGGTGGCATCGACGAAACTGGCCTGCGGCAGCTCGGCGGTGAGCACCGCATGGGCCTTGGCGGAGTAGTAGTAGTTCTCCATCTCGACGCCGATGCGGGCATCTTCCAGCCCAAGCTCGCGGATGCGGAGCGCGAGATCCTGCATCGCGTGGCGCTGGGTGGATTGCACGAAATGATCGGCATAGCCGAGGATGTATTCATCCTCCATCCAGCAGGTGCGGCGCCCGCCCATCATGTCCATGTAGCGGCCCCACCAGAGGGGCGGGCCCTCCTTCGGCAGCAGAACGCCCTGATGCACGTAGAAGGACCAGCCATCATAGGCGGTGAGCCACGCCTGGTTGGAGGGGTCGGTGACGAAGAGCAGGTCGATGCCGGCATCGTCCATCGCGGCGCGAGTCTTGGCGATGCGGCGGTCGAACTCGGCCTGGCTGAAGGGAAGGTCTTTCTGGGTCATGCGGATCCTCTCGCGGTTGGAGCCGGCCCCAAGAAACCCGCCCCGAGGCGTCGTTTTTGACCAGCCAGCCGAGCCCAAGTTGACGTTAGCCTGCGGGGGACGCAAGAGTGACCGGCAGAAAGGGAGGGAGAGGATGGCGCTGACACTGGCCGATATTCACGCCGCGGCGAAGGTGATCCGGGGGGTGGCGGATGGCACGCCGCTGGTGCCCTCACCGCATATGAGCGGGGTGGTGGGCCATGAATTCCTGCTCAAGCTGGAGAACATGCAGCCCATCGGCGCCTTCAAGCTGCGCGGCGCCTACAATGCCGTGGCGCGGCTGGGCGAGGCGGCGGGGGTGACCTGCTGCTCCACCGGCAATCATGGGCGCGGCGTGGCCTTCGCGGCGCGGGAGCGGGGGATGCGGGCGGTGATCTGCATGTCGGAGTTGGTGCCGCGCGCGAAAGTGGAGGGCATCAAGGCGCTGGGGGCCGAGGTGCGGATTTGCGGGCGGAGCCAGGATGACGCGCTGGCCGAGAGCCAGAGGCTGGTGGCGGAGGAGGGACTGGCCGAGATCTCGCCCTTCGACGACCCGCATGTGATTGCGGGGCAAGGCACGATCGGGCTCGAGATCATGGCGGCGCGGCCCGATCTGGAGGTGTTGCTGGTGCCGCTCTCGGGCGGCGGGCTGGCGGCGGGCGTGGCGCTGGCGGCGAAGGCGATCAAGCCTTCCATCCGCATCGTGGGCATCACCATGGAGCGCGGGGCGGCGATGTATGAGAGCATCCGGGCCGGGCATCCGGTGGAGGTGGAGGAGGTGCCGTCGCTGGCGGATTCGCTGGGCGGGGGCATCGGGATGCAGAACCGGCTGAGCTTTCCCATGTGCCGCGAGCTGATCGACGAGATCGTGCTGGTGAGCGAGGAGGAGATCTACCGCGCGATGCAGGTGCTTTTCTACGAGGATCGGATCGTGGCGGAGGGGGCCTGCGTGGTGGGGCTGGCGGCGGTGCTGAGCGGGAAGGTCTCGCCGGGAGGGCCAACGGCCACTATCGTGACCGGGCGCAACCTCGACATGGAGATGTTCACGCGGATCGTGACCGGGCAGGATGTGCATCTGGGCGATCTGGTTGTGAAGGGGGCAGCCTATGGGCAATGACATTCGGATCTTGACGGAAGGCGAGCTGCGCGAGGTGGTGCGGCTCGATCTCGAGTTGGTGGACGTGATCGAGCAGGCCTTCGCGGCGCTTGCGGGCGGCGAGGTGGTGATGCCGCCGATCCTGTCGATGGACCTGCCCGCCGCGAATGGCGAGGTGGATGTTAAGACGGCCTATATTCCCGGCTTCGACGGGTTCGCGATCAAGGTGAGCCCGGGGTTCTTCGACAACCCGAAGCTGGGGCTGCCTTCGCTCAACGGCTTGATGATCCTCTTCTCGGCGCAGACGGGGTTGGTGAAGGCCCTGTTTCTCGACAATGGCTACCTGACCGACCTGCGCACCGCCGCCGCCGGCGCGGTGGCCGCGCGGCACCTGGCGCCTTCGGATGTGGCCACGGCGGGGGTGCTGGGCACCGGGGTGCAGGCACGGCTTCAGATGCAGGCGGCGCACCTGGTGCGGCCTTTCGAGCGGATGCTCGTCTGGGGGCGCGACCCGGAGAAGGCGGCAGCCTGTGCGGCCGATATCGGCGCGGCGCTGGGGATCGAGGCAGAAATCGTCTCTGATCCGGCCCAACTCGTGCGGGAAAGCCAGCTTGTGGTGACGACGACGCCTGCGCGGGAGCCGGTGCTGAAGGCCGAGTGGCTGCATCCGGGGCTGCACATCACCGCCATGGGTTCCGATCAGGAGGGCAAGAACGAGATCGAGGCGGCGGCACTGGCGCAGGCCGATCTATACGTGGCCGACCGTGGGAGCCAGACGGAGAATCTGGGCGAGCTGCGCAGCGCGCTGGAGGCCGGGCTTTGGACGGGCGGGCCGCCGGTGGAGCTGGGGGATGTGATCACGAAACGGCGCGAGGGGCGGAGGAGTGAGCGCGACATCATCATCGCCGACCTGACCGGCACCGGCGCGCAGGATACGGCGATTGCCAGCCACGTGGCGGCGAAGCTCGCGGGAGGCACCGCGGGCACGGTGATACGCGCGTGAAGCTCGGGCTTTACCAGTGCGATGCGGCGTTTTCCTCGGCGGAGGCGCGGGTGGCGGCGCTGGAGGCGCATATCGCGGGGCGGGGATTGGATCTTGTGGTGTGCCCGGAACTTTTCGCCACGGGCTACGATGCTGGGGCGGATTACGCTGCTTTGGCAGAGCCGCCGGACGGGCCTTTTGCGCAGCGCATGGCGGCGCTTGCGCGCAAGCATGACGTGGCGCTCGCATGGGGCTACCCGGAGCGGGGCGCGGGCGTGGTTTACAACTCTGCCGCGCTCATCGGGCGGGATGGGGCGCTGATTGCCAACCATCGCAAGCGGCTGGCCTCGCCTGGGAGTTTCGAGGAGCGGGCCTTTGCCAATGGCGAGAAGCTCACCTTTGCCGAGGTGGCAGGGATCCGGCTGGCGATGATCATCTGCTACGAGGTGGAGTTTCCCGAAAGCCTGCGGCAGGCGGCGCGGGGGGGCGCGCAGCTTGTGCTGGTGCCGACGGCGCTGGGGGGCGATTGGGGTTTCGTGGCCGAGAAGGTGGTGCCGACGCGCGCCTTCGAGAACGGGATTTACGTGGCCTATGCGGATAATGCGGGTGCGCTGGGCGGCCTGACCTTCTTCGGCGGCAGCCGGATCGTGGCGCCGGATGGCAGCGTGACGGTGGCCGAGACGGGGCAGGAAAGCTTCATTTCGGCTGAAATAGAACCTGATCGGGTGATCAAGGCGCAGGCGCGGCTGCCCTATCTGCGCGACAGTCTGGTGCTCTGACCATGGTGAAGCTCGACGCGCGCGACATCGAGATCCTGAAGGTGCTCTCGCGCCGGGGGCGGATCAGCAAGGCCGACCTCGCGGAGGAGGTGGGGCTTTCAGCGAGCCCCTGCTGGGAGCGGCTGAGGAAGCTCGAGAAGGCGGGTGTGATCGAGGGCTATCATGCCGAGATCAGCCTGAAGAAGCTGGGGCCTTACGTGCGGGTGTTCGTGGCCGCCGAACTCGCGGACCATACGGCGGCGGGCTTTCGTGTGTTCGAGGAAGCGGTGCAGCGCTACGAGGAGATCGTGGGTTGCTGGGCGCTGGGTGGGGGGTTCGACTACCTGCTGGAGATCGTGACACGCGATATCGACAGCTACCAGCGGCTGATCGACGAGATGCTCGATGCGCGGGTGGGGCTTTCGAAATACTTCACCTACGTCGTGACGAAACGGGTGAAGGGCGGGGCAGCGCCGCCTTTCGACACGCTGCTGGACCGAGAGTAGCGGCACGTTTTAAGGCGCTTGCAGAAGATTCTTCTGTTTCACGCGGCAAATTCAGCCTCGCTTGCTGCCGGGGCGCGGCATCTTCGCGGTGAAACGAAAGGAGATGCAGCGATGCTCGATACGGCGATCACGGCGACGGCGGAGATTTCCGACAAATCCCTGCTGCGCAGCTTTTCCTATATCGGCGGCAAATGGCGCGGCGCGGCCTCGAACGAGGCGGTGGCGGTGCATGACCCGGCCACGGGCGATTTTCTGGGCGATGTGGCGAAGCTCTCGGCGGAAGAGAGCGCGGCGGCGGTGGGCGTGGCGCATGAGGCTTTCGCCTCGTGGTCGATGACCCTGCCGCAGGAGCGTTCGGCCATCCTGCGGCGCTGGTTCGAGCTTATGATTGCCCACAAGGAGGATCTGGCGCGGATCATGGTGCTGGAACAGGGCAAGCCGCTCTCGGAGGCGCGGGGCGAGATCGATTATGCGGCGAGCTTCCTGGAGTATTACGCCGAGGAGGCCAAGCGCCCGAATATCGAGGGGGTGACGAGCCATCTGGCGGACGCCGAGGTGGAGCTGTGGCTGGAGCCGGTGGGCGTGGCCGCGCTGATCACGCCGTGGAACTTTCCTTCTGCCATGCTCACCCGCAAGGCGGCGGCGGCGATTGCGGCGGGCTGCACGGTGGTGGCGCATCCGAGCCACGAGACGCCCTATTCGGCTCTGGCGCTTGCCGAGCTGGCCGAGCGCGCCGGCGTGCCGGCGGGGGTGTTCAACGTGATCACCGGGCGCGCCTCGGAAGTGGTGCCGCCGTGGTGCGCGGATGCGCGGGTGCGCGCGCTTTCCTTCACCGGGTCGACGCAGGTGGGGCAGCTGCTCTATCGCGAGAGCGCGCAGACGGTGAAGAAACTGGTGATGGAGCTGGGCGGGCACGCGCCGGTGATTGTCTTCCGCAATGCCGACATGGAAGTGGCGGTGCGCGAGGCGATAAAGGCCAAGTTCGCCACCTCGGGGCAGGATTGCCTTGGCGCCAACCGCATTTACGTGGAACGCGCGGTGTATGACGAGTTTTGCAAGCGCTTCACCGAGGCGACGGAGGCGATGAGCGTGGGGCGCGGCATGGACGACCCCGATATTGGCCCGCTGATGAACGAGGGTGCGGTGGCCAAGCAGGAGGAGCATGTGGCCGACGCGCTGGAGAAGGGCGCTACGCTGATGTGCGGCGGCAAGCGGCACGCGGCGGGGGCGCTCTTCTACGAGCCGACCGTGCTCAGGGATGTGCCGGACGAAGCGCTGATCATGCGGGAAGAGACCTTCGGCCCGGTTGCGGCGATTGCGCCTTTCGACACGGAAGACGAGGTTGTGGCCCGCGCCAATGCCACGGAATACGGTCTGGTGGCCTATGTGCACAGCCACGACCCGCGGCGGATCTACCGGATGACGCGGGCGCTGCAGTTCGGGATGGTGGCGGTGAACCGCACCAAGGTGACGGGCGCGCCCATTCCCTTCGGCGGGGTCAAGCAATCGGGCCTCGGGCGCGAAGGCGCAAGGCGCGGCATGGAGGAATTCATGGAGATCAAGTATGTCTGCCGGGATTGGGGCTGAGACGGCGGGACAGTGAGTATTTCTGGAAAGATGAAAGACAGGGGCGGCGCCCCTGATGGAAAGGACGAACGATGCTGAGAAACGACCAGCTGGACCAGTGGGACCGCGACAATTTCTTCCACCCCTCCACGCATCTGGCGCAATTCGCGCGGGGCGAGGCGCCGAACCGGATCGTGAAGGGGGGCGCGGGCAGCCATATCGAGGATCGCGACGGCAACCGGCTGCTCGATGCCTTTGCCGGGCTTTACTGCGTGAACGTGGGCTACGGGCGGCAGGAGATCGCCGAGGCGATTGCCGCGCAGGCGCGCGAGTTGGCCTATTACCACGCCTATGTGGGGCATGGCACCGAGGCGAGCATCACGCTTTCCAAGATGATCCTCGACCGGGCGCCGGCGCATATGAGCAAGGTCTATTTCGGCCTTGGCGGCTCGGATGCGAACGAGACGAACGTGAAGCTCGTCTGGTATTACAACAACATCCTCGGGCGGCCGGAGAAGAAGAAGATCATCAGCCGCTGGCGGGGATATCATGGCTCGGGGCTGATCACCGGCTCGCTCACCGGGCTGGAGCTCTTCCACAAGAAGTTCGACCTGCCGCTGGCGCAGATCATTCACACCGAGGCGCCCTATTACTTCCGCCGGGCCGATGTGGAACAGAGCGAAGCGCAGTTCGTGCAGCATTGCGTGGACGAGCTGGAGGCGCTGATCGAGCGCGAAGGGGCCGACACGATTGCCGCCTTCATAGGCGAGCCGGTGCTGGGCACCGGGGGCATCGTGCCGCCGCCGAAGGGCTATTGGGAGGCGATCCAGCCGGTGCTGGAGAAGCACGACATCCTGCTCATCGCCGACGAGGTGGTGACCGGTTTCGGGCGGCTCGGGACGATGTTCGGCTCGGAGCATTACGGGCTGAAGCCCGACCTCATCACCATCGCCAAGGGGCTGACCTCGGCCTATGCGCCGCTCTCGGGCTCCATCGTGGGCGAGAGGATGTGGAAGGTGCTGGAACAGGGCACCGACGAGAACGGCCCGATCGGCCATGGCTGGACCTATTCGGCGCACCCCATCGGGGCGGCGGCGGGGGTGGCCAACCTCAAGCTGATCGACGAGCTGGACCTGATCGCCAACAACCGCGAGGTGGGCGGCTATCTCAACCGCACCATGGCGGAAGCCTTTGCCGAGCACCCACATGTGGGCGAGGTGCGTGGCGAGGGGATGATGTGCGCGGTGGAGTTCGTGAAGGCGCGCGAGGGCCGGGTTTTCTTCGACGCCTCCGAGAAGGTGGGGCCGCAAATCGCCGCCGCGCTGGCCGAGAGGGGCGTGATCGGGCGGGCGATGCCGCAGGGCGACATTCTTGGATTCGCACCGCCTTTCTGCCTTACGAAGGCCGAAGCCGACGAGGTTGTGGAGAAAACGCAAGACGCGGTGAAGGCCGTTCTGGGCTGATGCCGCGTTGTGCAGATGATTGATTTTTGTGCGGTCGGGGCTGGGTTTAGGCAGGTTCCGACCGCACAGGCCGGGGAGGCGCCCCAAGGTCGCATACGGTGTTGCAAGTGTCGCATCGCTGTTGCATCCCGGCGTCGAAACCGTTTTTATGCACGAAAGCGCGGGCCAACTGCGCGGAAATAAAGTGGGGAGTATAGCGTGGCCGAATCGCAAGACAGCGATGCGTTCGTTGAGTTTGATCGCGTCCAGAAGAGCTACGACGGGGAAACGCTGGTCGTCAAAGACCTGAACCTCAAGATGCCGAAAGGCGAATTCCTGACAATGCTCGGCCCGTCGGGCTCAGGCAAGACGACCTGCCTGATGATGCTCGCGGGGTTCGAGACGGCGACCCATGGCAAGATCATGCTGGACGGCGTCTCGATCAACAACATCCCGCCGCACAAGCGCGGCATCGGGATGGTGTTTCAGAATTACGCGCTCTTTCCGCACATGACCGTGGCCGAGAACCTGAGCTTTCCGCTCGAGGTGCGCAAGATCGGCAAGGCGGATCGTGAGAAGAAGGTGAAGCGCGCGCTCGACATGGTGCAGATGGGTGCCTTTGGCGGCCGCCGCCCGGCGCAGCTTTCGGGCGGGCAGCAGCAGCGGATCGCGCTGGCCCGCGCGCTCGTCTTCGAGCCGGAGCTGGTGCTGATGGATGAACCGCTCGGTGCGCTCGACAAGCAGCTCAGGGAACACATGCAGTTCGAGATCACCAAGCTCGCGCATGACCTTGGGATTACCACGGTTTACGTGACCCACGACCAGACCGAGGCGCTCACCATGTCTGACCGTGTGGCGGTGTTCGACGATGGGCGCATCCAGCAGATCGCGCCGCCCGACGAGCTTTACGAGAGCCCGGAAAACAGCTTCGTGGCGCAGTTCATCGGCGAGAACAACACGCTTGCCGGCACGATCAAGGAAATCAAGGACGGGCTCGCGCTGGTGCAGCTCGACGATGGCGGGCTGATCGACGCGAAGCCCGTGAACGTGAGCAAGCCGGGCGAGCGCACCACGCTGTCGATCCGCCCGGAGCGGGTGGAAGTGGATGTGAAGAAGCTCGGCGAGCAGGCGCATACGCTGAAGGCCGAGGTGCTCGAGTTCATCTACATGGGTGATGTGTTCCGCACCCGGCTCAAGGTGGCCGGACGCGACGATTTCATCATCAAGACGCGCAACTCGGCCGATCAGACGCGGCTGCAGCCCGGATCGGAGATCGAGATCGGCTGGCTGCCGCGGGATTGCCGCGCGCTTGATGCGGTCTAGGGTTTAACCGGTTTCGTGCGTCTCGATGGCGCACGATGGACCCGAGGCGCTGCCGTTCTCACCCCGTGACGTGGCGCCGATCAACAATGACGGGATGAAAAATGGGAGACTGTAAATGAAACTTATGACATCGATTCTGGCATCCACGGCGCTGACCGTGACCGCCGGCGCGGTCATGGCTCAGGACATGGCCAACGAGATGACCGTGGTGAGCTGGGGCGGCGCCTATCAGGCCAGCCAGCGCAACGCATACACCGAGCCCTACAAGGAAATGCACCCCGAAGTGACCGTGGTGTGGGATGAGAGCTCGGCCGAGGCCGTGGCCAAGCTCCGCGCGATGGACGAAGCCGGCAACGTGACCTGGGACGTCGTGGACGTGGTGGCAGCCGACGCGCTGCGCCTCTGCGACGAGGGCCTCGCGATGGAAATCGACCCCGACGAGATTCTGGCGCCCGCGCCGGATGGCACCTCGGCGGAAGACGATTTCGGCGACCTGCTGGTGGGCGACTGCTTCATTCCGCAGATCGTCTACTCGACCACCTTCGGCTATCGCACAGACATGGTGCCGGAAGGTGTGGAAGCGCCCAACGACATCTGCGACGTGTTCGACCTGGAAACCTATCCGGGCAAGCGCGCGCTCGAGAAGCGCCCGATCAACAACATGGAGTGGGCTCTGCTCTGCGACGGCGTGGCCAAGGAAGACGTGTATGACGTGCTCGCCACCCCGGAAGGCCAGCAGCAGGCGCTCGACAAGCTCGACACCATCAAGGACAGCGTGATCTGGTGGTCGGCCGGTGCCGACACGCCGCAGCTTCTGGCCGATGGCGAAGTCTTCATGGGCTCCACCTACAATGGCCGTCTGTTCTCGGTGATCGAGGAGCAGGGCCAGCCGGTGGCGATGATGTGGGACGCGCAGGTGTTCGACCTCGACGGCTGGATCATCCCGGCGAACCTGCCGGAAGACCGCCTCGCACGGGCGCTCGACTTCATCTACTTCGCAACCGACACGCAGCGCCTTGCCGATCAGGCCAAGTACATCTCCTACGGCCCGGCGCGCAAATCGTCGGCACCGCTGGTGAGCACCCACGCCGAACTGGGCATCGAGATGGCGCCGCACATGCCGACCGACCCGGAGAACGCCAAGAACACGTTCCTCTACAACTACGAGTTCTGGGCTGACTATCGCGACGACATCGACGCGAAGTTCCAGGCATGGCTGGCCGGCTAAACGGCTTGCCGAGTTGAACGACCAGGGGAGGGCCCGGTGCGCCCGGGCCTTCCCGAACCAACAAGACAAGGCCCAGAAAGGGCAACGGGGACAAGGGTATGAGCGACGCCACCGCCGATCACGAACGGGTTGAGGCTTCGAGGCCCGCCGACAATGTCGACAAGGACGGGCGGATGCTCGCCGCCGACGGCACGCCGCTGAAGAAGAGCCTCGCGCGGGCGCTCCGGGTGCAGAAGATGCGGGCGCTGGCGCTGATCGCGCCGCTGCTGATCTTCGTGCTGGTCACCTTCATCGCGCCGATCGTCGACATGCTGTTCCGGTCGGTGGAAAACCAGATCGTCTCCAATACGCTCCCCTTCACGGTGGAAACGCTGGAAGGCTGGGATGCCGATGCCTCCGAAGCGCCGGACGAGCCGGTGTTCGAGGCGCTCTATTACGACATGTTTCTCGCCGCTGAAGCCAAGGAGCACACCCGGCTCGGCACGCGGCTCAATTACGAACAGACCGGGCTCTCTTCGATGTTTCGCGGCTCGGGCCGTGATGTGGACGACGTGGGCGAAGACCAGATCGACGCGCTCGAAGACCTGAACGAGGCATGGGAAGACGAGGCCTTCTGGTATGCCCTGATGACGGGCGGCGAGGGCGCGGAGGCATTCCCTGCGCTGCTCGACTCGCAGCGCGCGCGGCTGAGCCAGCTCACCTCCGACAGTTTCGCGGGCGATATCGGCTTCGTGCCGGGTCTGGAGATCACCGAGCTGCTGCCGGTCACGGCCCGTGAATACACGGCCTTCGCGCTCTTCACGGTGTTCGCCGAAGAGGACGTGGTGGCCGAGGAAGAGCCGTGGGAAGCAGTGAAGGTCGCGCTGATCGAAGAGCTGCAGGCGGGGGTGGATCTCTCGGGCTATTCCGGCCCCGGCGCGAGCGAATTGCGCGCGGCGCAGGAGATGCTGCAGGATCAGCCGGCCATCCAGTTCAAGGACGCCTTCGGCAAGATGGACGAAGCGTGGCTCGAAAACGCGACATGTCGCACGCTGGAGATCTACTCGCCCGAATTCACCTCGGGCTACTTCCTCAACGCGGTCGACCTGCAGAAGGGCTATGACGGCCCCGAGGCGCGGCCCGAGAACCAGCAGATCTACATCACGCTGTTCAACCGCACGCTCTTCATGTCGGTGGTGATCACCTGCAGCTGCATCCTGCTCGGCTACCCGGTGGCGTGGATTCTCGCCAACCTGCCGATGCGCACGGCGAACCTTCTGCTGATCCTCGTGCTTCTGCCCTTCTGGACATCGCTGCTGGTGCGAACCTCCGCGTGGAAGGTGATGCTGCAGCAGCAGGGGGTGATCAACGATGTGCTCGTCTGGCTCGGGATGGTGGCCGATGACGGGCGATTGGTGATGATCAACAACCAGTTCGGCACCATCGTGGCGATGACGCATATCCTGCTGCCCTTCATGATCTTGCCGATGTATTCGGTGATGCAGACCATTCCGCCAAGCTACCTGCGCGCGGCCAAATCGCTGGGCGCGACCAACTGGACGGCCTTTTGGCGGGTGTATTTCCCGCAATCGGTGCCGGGCATCGGGGCGGGCTCGATCCTCGTCTTCATCCTCGCCATCGGCTATTACATCACGCCCGAGATCGTGGGCGGCACCACCGGCACGTTCATCTCGAACCGGATCGCCTATCACATCTCGTCCTCGCTCAACTGGGGCTTGGCGGCGGCCTTGGGCACCATCCTGCTCGCGGCGGTGCTCATTCTCTACTGGGCCTATGACAAGATCGTGGGCATCGACAACGTGAAGCTGGGGTAGCCGGACATGAGCACATACACACTCTCCAATGCCGAGCGGAAACCGCTAAGCTTCACCCTGCCCGTGGTGGCGGCCGCGGGGGCCTTCGCCGGGCTATTCGTGGGCACCGCGCAGGGCTCGGGCCTCATGGGCGTGCTGGGTGGCGCGGCGGTGCTGGCCATTCTCGGCTTCATCGCCGAAGGGCTGCTGGGCCGCGAGATGGAAAAACCCTTCCGCTGGGGGCTCGTGGCGCTGATGGGCGTCGCGGGGTTTCTCACCGGCGCGCTGCCGGGGCTGGTGGTGGGCATCCTTTTCGGCTGGTTCTTCGGCTGGTTCATCTACTGGATCGGCGAGGGGCGCTACCGGGCCAAGCTCGTGCCCTATCTCACGCCGGGGCAGGTGCTGTGGCACTACACGTTCAGGGTGATCTGCGGGGCGATCTTCATCTTCCTGATCACGCCGATCATCGTGGTGATGCCGCTCAGCTTCAACGCCGAGGATTTCTTCACCTTCACGCCGGAAATGCTGCGCTTTGACCCGGAAGGTTATTCGCTCAAGCACTACCGCGACTTTTTCACCTCCGACGACTGGCAGCAGGCACTGTGGAACTCGGTGGCCATCGCGCCCGTGGCGACGCTGCTTTCGGTGACCTTCGGGACGCTCGCGGCGATCGGGCTTTCTTCGGAGCATGTGCCCTTCCGCCGCCCGATCATGGCGATCCTGATCTCGCCGATGATCGTGCCGCTGATCATCTCGGCGGCGGGGATGTATTTCTTCTATTCCCGCCTCGGGCTGCAAGGCACCTACTGGGGCGTGGTGCTGGCCCATGCGGCGCTCGGCATTCCCTTCGTGATCATCACCGTGACGGCCACGCTCGTGGGCTTCGACCGCTCGCTCACCCGCGCCGCCGCCAACATGGGCGCCGACCCGGTGACGACCTTCTTCCGCGTGCAGATGCCGCTCATCCTGCCGGGGGTGATCTCGGGGGGGCTCTTCGCCTTCATCACCTCTTTCGACGAGGTGGTGGTGGTGCTCTTCGTGGGCTCGGCGGGGCAGAAGACGCTGCCGTGGCAGATGTTCACCGGGCTGCGCGAGCAGATCTCTCCCACCATCCTCGCGGTGGCGACGATCCTCGTGACGATCTCGATCATCCTGCTGGCCACGGTCGAGATGCTGCGCCGCCGGTCAGAGCGGCTGCGGGGCATGTCTCCGGGTTGACGCCACACGGACCGGACATGAAAATAGGCGGCCCCGCGGGCCGCCTTTTGCATTCGTCTCAAGCAGGTCTCAGCTTCGCACGAGCTTTTCGTATTCCTGCGCGATGTCCTTGGTCATCGCGCCTACCTCGAAATTGTAGTCGCCGATCTGGCCGACGGGCGTGACCTCGGCGGCGGTGCCGGTGAGCCAGCATTGCTGGAAGCCCTCGAGCTCCTCCGGCATGATGACTCGCTCATGCACCTTGATCTGGCGGTCCTTCAGCATCCCGATCACGGTTTGCCGGGTGAGGCCGTTGAGGAAGACATCGGCCTTGGGCGTGTGCACCTCGCCATCCTTCACGAAGAAGATATTGGCGCCGGTGCATTCGGCCACGTAGCCGCGGTAATCCATGAAGAGCGCATCCGAGCAGCCCTTGGCTTCGGCGGCATGCTTCGAGGTGGTGCAGATCATGTAGAGGCCCGCGGCCTTGGCATGAACCGGGATCGTCTCGGGGCTGGGGCGTTTCCATTTCGAGATGTCGATCTTGGCGCCCTTGAACTTGGCGTCGCCGTAATAGCTGCCCCATTCCCACGCGGCGATGGCCACGCGCACCGGGTTGCGGCGGGAGCTCACGCCCATGTCCTCGCCGGCGCCGCGCCATGCCACCGCGCGCACATAGGCATCGGTGAGGCCGTTGGCGGTGAGCACCTGCTGCTTGGCAGCTTCGAGCTCATCCACGGTGAAGGGAATCTCGAAATCGAGCTCGCGGGCGGAGAAATGCAGCCGCTCGGAATGCTGGCGGCTCAGGAAGATCTTGCCGTTATAGGCACGCTCGCCCTCGAAGACGGAGCTGGCGTAATGCAGCGCATGGGTCAGGATATGTACGTTGGCATCGCGCCAGTCGACGAGGTTGCCATCCATCCAGATCTTGCCGTCGCGATTGTCATAGGTCGCCATTTTCGTTTCTCCTTCACGCGAGCCTTTACGATTGTTGCGTGCTAAACGTCCGAACCGGACATAAAGTTGCGCCAAAGCTGCGATTCGCTACCAGTTTGATCTTGGAATGTCAATAAAGCTGACATAATATCCGGGGCGAGACCCAAACTTGTGATCGGGGGGAGGACATGCCGGACGTTCAGGGCGGGGAGAACCTGCTGTTTCTGACCGACGAACAGCTCAGGCAGGGCATCGAGGCGATGTTCTTCGCCTATCGCGGCTTCACGGCGGACCCGGATCGCATTCTGGCCACGCTGGCCTATGGGCGGGCGCATCACCGGGCGGTGCATTTCATCGCCCGCTCGCCCGGGACCACGGTGAACAACCTTCTGGGCATTCTCGGCGTGACCAAGCAATCGCTTAACCGCGTGCTGCGCACGCTGGTGGAGGACGGCCTCGTGGAGAGCCGCGTGGGCACCAACGACAAGCGCGAGCGCAACCTCTATCTCACCGAGGCGGGCGCGGCGCTGGAACGCAAGCTCTCGGATGCGCAGCGCGCCCGGATGCGGGCGGCCTATCGCGCGGCGGGGCCCGAGGCGGTGGCGGGCTTCCGGCAGGTGCTCGAGGCGATGATGGACCCGGAGATGCGGCGCAAGTATCACGCGATCAGGGAGCATGGCGCATGACAGACCCCTCCCCTCACCTGCTGATCGTCGATGACGATGAGCGCATTCGCGGCCTCTTGCGCAAGTTTCTCGCGCGCAACGGATTCCTCGTGTCGGTCGCGCGGGATGCGGCGCATGCCCGGAAGATCCTCGCGGGGCTCGAATTTGACCTGATCGTGCTCGACGTGATGATGCCGGGCGAGGATGGCGTGGCGCTGACCGCCTCGCTGCGCGAAAGGATCGTTACGCCGATCCTGCTGCTCACCGCCAAGGGCGAGACCGAAGATCGCATCAAGGGGCTGGAGGCGGGGGCCGACGATTACCTCGCAAAGCCCTTCGAGCCCAAGGAGCTGCTGCTTCGGATCAACGCGATATTGCGGCGGATGCCTGCCGCCGAGCCAGAAGCCGTGGCGCCCAAGGTGCTGCAGCTTGGGCAGGTGCGCTTCGATATCGAGCGCTCGGAGCTGATGCGTGGCGAGGAGCCGGTGCGGCTTACCGCGACCGAGGCGCAGCTGATGCGGATCTTCTCGGAGCATCTGCGCGAGCCGGTGAGCCGGTCGAAGCTGGTGGAAGACCTCGGGCGCGACAAGGGGCAGGCACAGGAGCGCGCGGTGGATGTGCAGATCACCCGGTTGCGCCGCAAGATCGAGGCCGATCCGAAACAGCCGCGCTACCTGCAGACCGTGCGGGGCGAAGGCTATATGCTGGCGCCCGACTGATCCCGTGGGATTCGAGTATTTGGGGAAAGATGAAACTGGGGCTGCGCGCTGGACATTGCCGGCGCGACCTGTTTGATCCTTGGGGGAAACGCATCGGGAGGACTGAACCATGCTTGATAATGCGACCAACCTGAAATCGCTTCTGAAGGACCCCTCGCTTCTGGCCGAGCAGGCCTATGCCGCCGGCGAATGGGTGGATGGCGAGCACGGCACCTTCGCGGTGACGAACCCCGCCCGGGGCGACGTGATCGCCAACGTGGCCGACATGAGCCGCGCGCAGGTGGCGGATGTGATCGCCAAGGCGGGTGCCGCGCAGAAGGAATGGGCGGCATGGACCGGCAAGGAGCGCGCCGCGGTGCTGCGCCGCTGGTTCGACCTGATGATGGAGAACCAGCACGATCTGGGGGTGATCCTGACCGCCGAGCAGGGCAAGCCGCTGGCAGAGGCCAAGGGCGAGATCGCCTATGGCGCCGCCTTCATCGAGTTCTTCGCGGAAGAGGCCAAGCGGATCTATGGCGAGGTCATTCCCGGGCATCAACGCGACAAGCGGATCACCGTGCTCAAGCAGCCGATCGGCGTGGCGGCCTCGATCACGCCGTGGAACTTTCCCAACGCGATGATCACCCGCAAGGCCGGCCCGGCGCTGGCGGCGGGCTGCGCCTTCGTGGGGCGGCCTGCGGCGGAGACACCGCTTTCGGCCACCGCGATGGGCGTGCTGGCGGAGCGTGCGGGCATCCCGAAGGGGGTTTTCAGCATCGTGACTTCGTCGCGCTCGAGCGAGATCGGCAAGGAGTTCTGCGAGAACCCGATCGTGCGGAAGCTCACCTTCACCGGCTCGACGGAAGTGGGCCGTATCCTGCTGCGGCAGGCTGCCGACCAGGTGATGAAATGCTCGATGGAGCTTGGCGGCAACGCGCCCTTCATCGTGTTCGACGATGCCGATCTGGATGCCGCCGTGGAAGGCGCGATCCTCTGCAAGTTCCGCAACAACGGGCAGACCTGCGTTTGCGCCAACCGGATCTACGTGCAGGCCGGGGTTTATGACGCCTTTGCCGAGAAGCTGCAGGCTGCCGTGGAGAAGCTGAAGATGGGCGACGGGCTGGAAGAGGGCACGACGCTGGGGCCGCTCATCAACGCCGACGCGATCGAGAAGGTGCAAGAGCATGTGGCCGACGCCACCTCGAAAGGTGCGAGCGTGCTGATGGGCGGCGGCGAGGCGGTGCAGGGGGCGGGGTATTTCCTGCCGCCCACCATCCTCACCGGCGTGACGCAGGACATGCTGGTGAGCCAGGACGAGACCTTCGGGCCGCTCGCGCCGCTCTTCAAGTTCGAGACCGAGGACGACGTGATCGCGATGGCGAATGACACGATCTTCGGGCTTGCGAGCTACTTCTATGCCAAGGATTTGAGCCGCGTCTATAAGGTGGCCGAGGCACTGGAATACGGGATCGTGGGTGTGAATACGGGGATCATCTCCACCGAGGTGGCGCCGTTTGGCGGGGTGAAGCAATCGGGCCTCGGGCGTGAGGGCAGCCATCACGGCATCGACGACTACCTCGAGATGAAATACATCTGCACCTCGGTCTGAGGCGCGCATGAGCCACGGATTTGCGGGGGCGTCTCGAAGGCGCCCCCGTTTTCGTGTCAGTAGAAGAGGGCGGCGTTGTTCATCAGGATGATGCGGATCGCGTAGACGCCGATCAGCGCCACGAGCGGCGCGAGGTCGATGCCCGACATCGGCGGCAGGATGCGGCGGATGGGCCGGTAGAGCGGCTCGAGGATCCGGTTCAGGCCATGCCATATCTGCGCCACGAGCTGCTGGTGCAGGTTGAGCACCTGGAAGTTGATCAGCCAGCTCATGATCACATGGGCGATGATGAAGAACCACAGGATGTCCAGCAGGAGCATCAGGATCTGGAAAATGGAGGTCATTCGCACGTCCCCTAGGCCAAGTCGCCCAACACCTAAGCGGGTGGCCGCGAAAGCGCAAGCCTGACGCGAGGTTCATGGTTGACCCTCTGGAAGGAAGCGCAGAGGGATGCCGGCGACCCGACCGCAGGAGGCGCGCATGTATCCCTTCATCCGCATGGGCTGGCAGCTCTGGAAGCACCGCAAGGCCGAACCGCTGCCGCTGACCGGCACGCATGTGTCGCGCCATATGTGCCTGCCGTGGGATATCGACCTCTGGATGGAGCTCAACAACGGGCGCACGCTGACGCTTTATGATCTCGGGCGCATTCCGCTGGCGGTGCGCGCGGGGCTGAAGGATGTGCTGCTGAAGAACAGCTGGGGGCTGACCATGGCGGGCGCCTCGGTGCGCTATCGCCGCCGGATCCGGCCATTCGAGACGGTGGAGATGCGCTCGCGGGCGATGTGCTGGGACGAGAAGTTCATCTATCTCGAGCAATCCATGTGGAAGGCGGATGGCGAATGCGCCAACCACATCGTCTATCGCTCGGCGGTGACGGGGAAGGGTGGGATCGTGCCGCCGGCGGAGGTGTTGAAGGCGCTCGGGGCCGATACCGCGTCGCCGCCCGTGCCAGAATGGGTTGCCGCCTGGATCGAGGCCGATGCGAAGCGGCCGTGGCCGCCGATGCAGGAAGCCCACGCGCAGGAGGCCTGACCCCACCCGGCGTGGTTGCCGCTTGCCAGCCCGCGCGCGAGCCTGTCATATCGGGGCAAGGCGAGGCGGGAGACGGCATGGCGCAGGTATCGGCGAAGAAGCGCATCTGGGGCTGGTATTTCTTCGACTGGGCAAGCCAGCCCTATCACACGCTTCTGGTGACCTTCGTCTTCGGGCCGTTCTTCGCGCAGGTCGCGTCGGAATACTACATGGGAACAGGGTTGGCCGAGGAGGCGGCGGATGCGCAGGCGCAATCGCTCTGGTCGCTCGGGCTCACCGTGACCGGCCTGATCATCGGCTTCGGCGCGCCCTTCATGGGGGCCTTGGCGGATACCGCCGGCAAGCGCCTGCCTTGGATCGTGGCCTTCTCCATCATGTATGTGCTGGGCGCGTCGGCCATCTGGTGGACGCTGCCCGACGGCTCGAACCTCTTCTTCGCGCTCTCGGCCTTTGGCATCGGCTTCATCGGGGCGGAATACGCGCTGATCTTCATCAACTCGCAGCTGCCCTCGCTCGGCAGCAAGGAGGAGGTGGGCGCGATCTCGGGCTCGGGCTTCGCCTTCGGCTATCTCGGCGGCATCCTCTCGCTCGCCATCATGCTGCTGCTCTTCACCGAGCAGGACGGTGGCAAGACACTGATCGGGCTCGACCCGGCCTTCGGGCTGGATGCCTCTCAGCGCGAGGGCACGCGCTTCGTGGGGCCCTTCACGGCGCTCTGGTTCGCTGTCTTCATGATCCCCTATTTCCTCTGGGTGCGCGATGTGGGGCCGGGGCGGAAAGGGCGCGGCATGGGCGATGCGCTGCGGCTTCTGGGCAATTCGGTGCGCAACCTCAAGCGGCGGGTAAGCCTCTCAGCCTATCTCGGCTCGTCGATGTTCTACCGCGACGCGCTCAACGGGCTTTATGGCTTCGGCGGCACCTATGCCATTCTCGTGCTCAACTGGAGCATCGTCTCGGTGGGCATCTTCGGCATCGTGGGCGCGCTTTCCGCGGCCATCTTCTCGTGGGTCGGCGGGCGGGCCGACAGCCGCTTCGGCCCGAAGCCGGTGATCATCGTGGCCATTCTCGTGCTGATGCTGGTCTGCGTCACCGTGGTGGGGATGGACCGCACGCAATTCTTCGGCATGGCGTTGCCCGAAGGCTCGACCCTGCCCGATACGGTCTTCTTCGGATGCGGCGTGCTGATCGGCGGGTTCGGCGGGGTGCTTCAGGCCGCGTCGCGCTCGCTCATGGTGCGGCACACCGACCCCGAGGCGCCCACCGAGAGCTTCGGGCTCTATGGCCTCTCTGGCCGGGCCACCGCCTTTCTCGCCCCGGCGCTCATCGGCCTCGTCACCACGATAAGCGGGAGCGCGCGGATTGGCGTTGCCCCCGTGATTGGGCTTTTCCTGATCGGTTTGCTGCTGTTACGCTGGGTCAAACCACAAGGGGACAGTGAAACATGGGCCGGAACCACGCCACCCGCATCCTCCGCCTGATCGGCCTTGCCGCGCTGCTTGCGGGCTGCGGCGCCTCGAGCGGCACGCCGACCGCTCAGAGAGGCGAGCCGGTGATATCCACCATGAGCGTGCCCGAGGAGATGCGGGGCGTGGAGGCCAAGAAGCTCTTCGGCGCCAAGCCGGCCGGCTCGCGACAGGCCTCGCTTGCCTTCGGCGGCTACTCGAAGGGCTGCCTTGCCGGCGGGGTGCAACTGCCTGAGACCGGGCCCACGTGGCAGGCCATGCGCCTCAGCCGCAACCGCAACTGGGGCCACCCCGAAACGATCGACTTCATCAAGAAGCTCTCGGCCTTCGCCGCCAGCCAGCCGGGCTGGGCGGGGCTCTACGTGGGCGATATCAGCCAGCCGCGCGGGGGGCCGATGCTGACCGGGCATCGCAGCCACCAGATCGGGCTCGACGCGGATATCTGGATGCTCCCGCCCAAGCGGCTCAACCTCAGCCGCGCCGAGCGGGAAAGCCTCTCGTCGATCTCGCTGCGCCGGGCCAACGGGGCTTATACCAACGAGAACTGGAGCCGGCAGCACATGGAGATCATGAAGGCGGCCGCGCAAGACCCGCGCACCGACCGAATCTTCGTCTTCCCCGGGGCCAAGGTGGCGATGTGCGAGATGGAGACGGGAGACCGCTCGTGGCTCAGGAAAATAAGGCCCTGGTGGGGGCATCACTACCATTTCCACGTGCGGCTTTCCTGCCCGCGGGGGGCGAAGGACTGCCAGAACCAGGAGCCGCCGCCGCCGGGCGATGGCTGCGAGGATGCGCGCCAATGGGTGCGCAACATCCTCAACCCGCCGCCGCCCGACCCGAACGCGCCGAAAACCCCGCCGCGCCGCGAGTTGCAGATGGCCGACCTGCCGGGCCAGTGCGTGGCGGTGCTGCTTTCGGAGTAGCCACATCCTGTGGTCAAAAAATGGGCACACGCATCATTTTGTTTTGACAACGAGAAAATCTGTGGCACGATTCAGGTAACGTCAACGCAGCTGAAAGGAGGTGGTCCAGTGTCTATAGAGGTATTGGAGCGAGGTGTCGGAACAGTTCGGGAGGGTCTCGTCTAGGGCAGCCCCTGGGCGTGGAACGCCCCCGAATTGGTGCGCCTAACCGGCCCACCTCCTGTCACTCTAGAGGGCCGCTTCCTGCACGGGGCGGCCCTTTCGATTGGCCAAATCGCAACGTCGGTATTACGTCGGTATCGCGTCGGTATTCCATCGGTGCGGAAACTGGAACGAGAGGAATGCTTCGGATCACCGATCAGATCGCGCTGGAAGACTGGGAGCTGACCGAGCAGTTCATCCGCTCGGGCGGGCCCGGGGGCCAGAACGTCAACAAGGTGTCTACGGCGGTGGAGCTGCGCTTCGAGGCCGCGCGCTCGCCCAACCTGCCCGAAGCGGTGAAGACGCGGCTGAGGCGCCTCGCCGGGCGGCGCTGGACGAAGGAAGGCGCGGTGGTGCTGCAGGTGGACGACACCCGCTCCCAGGCCCGCAATCGCGAGATCGCCCGCGAGCGGCTGGCCGAACTGGTGCTGAAAGCCACCGAGAAGCCCAAACGCCGCGTGCCCACGAAAGTATCGCTCAACCAGAAGCGCAAGCGCGTGGAGGCGAAGAAGAAGCGCGGGGAGGTGAAGGCGTTGAGGGGGAAGGTGGATGAGTGAATAGTTTTCAGACACAGCTTTGACATCGTCCGTCTCTAGCTGATGAGTGGCTTACTTTAATTTGTCGAGTTGACTCTTGCTGTTTGAATCGGCGTTCATAAACCATGCATATTTGTTTCGTTGATGAGAGTGGCACACCAGCAAAACCCGGCCGTGACCGACCACGCTTCTTTGTATTTGGTGGGGTTATTATTCCTGAAGAACGCTGGCATGGTGTCCGGGACAAGCTTGTTGGCCTGAAGCGACAAAAGCAATATCGCGGTGAGGTAAAGTGGCGTTACTTTGCTCCGGCAAACAATGACGCTGACAATCCCATGAAGGATTGGGATCAAGAACAGCGAAACGAGTTTCGAGGCGCGGTCTTTTCCATAATTACCGGTACGAAATCTATCCGACTGATCTGCGGCGTATGCGACTCACCGCTTGCATACGGATTGGGAAACGTAAACCAGCAGGATGATATCTATTTTCGAACCTACAAGGTGGTTACCGAACGGTTTTAGTATTTCCTTCAGGGGGTGACGGCGGCGAGTGGCCACGAAACCAATGGCATTATCGTGGGCGATCATCGCAATGGACATCAAGATAACCGCTTCCGGCAACAACATGATCGCCTTGTTCGCGAAACTGGGCGATACACTTCTGCCTACGGAAACTTCATTGAAGGTATATTTCTGTCCCCATCCCATATGAGTGTGGGTATCCAATTGGCTGACATGGTTGCTGGAGCGGTCTGGCGGTTCCACGAGCATGGCGATGGCCATTGGCTGGAGGTGATTAAACCGTCGTTCAGAGCATCCGGCAGCGGCTTGATAGACGGATGGGGCGTCATGCGCTTCCCCAAGAGAGGCTGGACTGGACCCATTGTTCAATAATTGGGACGCCGGGCGGG
>JAVKDQ010000141.1:0-20627 GCA_040222155.1 Roseovarius sp. | reverse complement strand
AACCTCGACTATGGCCGGGTCATGCTCGAGAGCCTTTCGGAAAAACTCATTGCGCAGGAGGCCGCCAATGGGTGACAGCCCGTATTCCGACCAGCCCGATTATGCTTTCTGGCGGCGCGCGATTACCGAAATCGAGCCCGGTGCCGTCGATCCGGTGGCTCGGGCGGATTTCAAGCTGGCGGCCGACTGCCAGATCGTGACATCCGGCAGCTGTTTCTCGCAAGCCATCGGGCGATACATCGGGGCGGCCGGGCTCAACTTCATGAATTGCGAACCCGGCCACAAGTTGTTTCCAGCGCTGCTATCCCAAGAGCATGGCTACGGGGTCTTTTCGACGCGCAGCGGCAACATCTACACGCCGCGACAACTTGTTCAGCTCTTCGACCGCGCCTATGGCGATTTCAAGCCCACCGAAGATGTCTGGCGCAGTCCGGAAGGCGCGTGGATAGATCCGTTCCGTCCGCAGATTGAGCCCGGCGGGTTTCGTTGCGAACGGGCCTATTGGCTCGATCGCTCGGAGCATCTTGCGGCTGTCCGCAGGATGTTCGAAACGCTGGATGTCTTCGTTTTCACGCTGGGCCTTACGGAATGCTGGAGCAATCGGGACGATGGCGCCGTCTATCCGCTCTGTCCGGGCGTTGTCGGCGGCACGTTCCACCCTGAGCGCTACGAGTTGCTGACCCTCGGCGTCGACGAGACGGTTGCCGACTTGCATGCATTCTACGACCGGCTGGCCCGCGTGAACCCCCACGCACGCGCTATCCTGACAGTGTCGCCCGTGCCGATGCAGGCGACAGCTCTCGATCGGCATGTGCTGGTGTCCAACACGTTTTCCAAATCCGTATTGCGCGTGGCGGCGGGCATGGTGTGCGATGCGCGTGAAACGGTCAGTTACTTTCCGTCTTACGAGATCATCACGGGCCCGCAGGCTCGTGGACAGTATTACAACGATGACACCCGCACCGTGGCCCGTGAGGGCGTCGAGCGTGTGATGCGCGTTTTCTTTCGTCACTATTTCGATCTGATCCCGGATTTTTCGAGAGCGGAGCCGACGAGACCGGCGGTCGAGGCACATATCGCGGAACTTGACAGGCTGGCGGATCTTCTCTGCGACGAAGACGCTCTCGACCCGGGAGCCACTCGGTAGCGCTGAGCCCTTTCAATTCATGACCGCGCCCGATTTCGGAAGGTGACAACGCATGAGGCCGGGAAGCCCCAGATGATCCGAGCACGAACGACGGGCCGGAACGGTTGGGGTTTTGTCTTCTCCGGCATGGTGTTGTGTTCCGGATAGTTCGCCCAGGCCGGTTCGCATCCAAGAAGAAACCGGCGAAAATCGCCTCGCAGCTTCGGCCAGGCATCATTAAACTTTGCTTGGGTCGGGCGATGCTAGGCAGATATCTGGAGGCAGGAATGAAATCCTTGAGGGCGGAACTGGCGACACGGCAATCGGTTGCCCGCTATGTTCCGGAAAGCCCGCTCTTCCACCCTGAAGCTCCGACCTTGACCAGCAGTCTGGCAGTCTTTTCCGAGGCGCCGGAATTCAACGCCTCTCTCTCCCGTCTCGGGCAAGGTGCCTCATGCCTATTGATGGGCAGCGCCAGCCCGGCCAACGTGGGCGCGTTGCGGAAGATGTTGGCAGCGAATTCGGTTCCTGATCCGGAGATCCTCGTGTTCGATCGTCTTCCCATCCCCCGGATCTATGCCGAGATGGGGGTCGAGATGCCCGATGCGCAGTTCCTGCAACTTGATGCAAGCACTGCTGCAGAGACGCTCCGGGGCCGGCATTTCGACCTGATCGTGCAGGATTTTCTTCTCAACTGCCTGCCACCCGTTCTCGCGCCGGCCGTGTTGCACTCGGTGCGTGAGTTGATCGCACCGCAGGGCATCGCGCTGATCAGCATGTCAACAGACGCGCACCCCTCGAATGGAGCGGCAGAGCCTGTTGCCAGCGCGCTTTCCTGCTGGCCGGACAGGTGGAGCAGCACGGCATGGAGCGTGGCGGATCTTGCGCGATCGGAAGACGAGTATGACGCCATGTGCGCGCATCTGGTGGGCCGGGCCCTGATTGACGAGGCGACCGGTCACATCGTGCAGGTCACCTCGCCGTCCTGCCAGTTCGAATTCTTCACGCCGCGCGTCGAGATGGAACAGCTGTTCCTGTCGGCCGGCCTGAAAGTGACACCTGTCGATATCAGCGAGTCGGTGGATTACAGCGGCCTTGCCTGCACGCGTCACAGGCTGATCGCGACACTCGCCTGATCCGTGGCACCGCGCGGCGCGAGAAGCGCCCTGACCTCGGCGGCGAGGGATTTGATGTTGTGCGGAGCGAAGAACCGGCCATGCTTTCCATCGATGATCCGCATGTCATATCCGCCGGGATACGCGCCATTCAGCAGCGGTGTCGGATCGCGATCGCGCAGAAGTGGGTTATGCGCGCTATGACGTCCGAAAATCAGGCCGACCTCCTGATCGTAGGGCCAGATCGTGAACTGTTCCATCAGGATGAGCCTGCTGACCTCTCGGCCGCGTGCCCGCAAGGCCAGCGCCGTGGCCCGGGCGATGGTGGCGCCCTGGCAGTTTCCGCCCAGCATGAAAGGGCCTTCCGGTTGCCACTCGAGCAAGGCGTCGCAATAGCACATCGCGAGGCTCTGGATGGTGTCGGGGCTGTATTCCATGATCAGGTGGCCCGAGCGCATACCGTAGACCGGCAGGTTGCCCTGCAACTCACGGGCCAGAGCGCGGAATTCGTTGAAGCCTTGGCAGCACCAGACAAGCCCCACCGGCCCGGGCTTTCCATCGAGGCTGCGGATGAAGCCGGCCTGTTGCGTCTCGCCGTCGCTCCACGCGGCAAGGTAGGCGCGTTGCCTGTCCAGAAGCCGCGCGCCCACATCGGCGCGCGCCTTGGTGAGGCAGGCAGGGTTCGAGACCAGCTGCCGGATGCCGTCTGCCATGGTCGCGACTGTTCCGAGGCTCTCCAGCAGGTGCGCGGGCAGCCGCACTCCGAACGCCTTTTCGACCATCAGAACCAGTTGCATCGACGCTAGGGAGTCGCCGCCGGCATCGAAGAAATTGTCTTCCAAATGCAGTGCAGGGCAGCCGAGAACCGACCGCCAGATCGCAAGGAGGCGCCGTTCCACTCCGTCGAGCGACGCGGCCTCGTCGGGCGCGCCGTGCATGTCCGCCTCGGGAGATGCCAGGCCCTTTCGCTGCAGCTTGCCGGAGGCGGTCATCGGCAGGTCTGGCACCCGGGCGATCCGGCGTGGCACCATCACCGCGGGCAGATCTGCCGCCACTTGCCGCCGCAACCCACCGGTATCGATACCCTCTTCCGCTACGACCAGCGCGGCCAGAACGGCACTGTCGCCCTCATCGTGCTCGAGAAAGACCACGGCGCGCGCCACTCCGGGGCACGCCTCGAGCCGCCGCTCGATCTCGACCGGGTCGATGCGCACACCGTTGATCTTCATCTGGTCGTCCATTCGGCCCAGAAACTCGAACGAGCCATCCGGCAGAGAACGCCCCAGATCGCCTGAGCGAAAGAACCGGCCCTCCGGCGCGGTGCCGAAGCGGATCATGGTTTGCACCGGCTCTCCCAGGTAGCCACGGGCGACGCCCTTGCCGTAAACCGTGATCTCGCCCACCTCGCCATCTGGCACCGGGTTGCCATCCGGCCCGAGAATGCGGATCGTCGTGCCGGTGACAGGCCGTCCGATGGTCGTGCCGGCCTTTGCCATCTGGGCCCCTGCCGTGCCGTTCAGAAGCTCTGCCGCCGTGGAGTAGATAGTGGTCTCGGTCGGGCCGTAGAAATTGTAGATCTTCTCGAGCTTCGCATTGCCCCGCAGCCTGTCTATCAGGCCTTGCGGGATGACCTCTCCACCCAGCGAGATCACCCGCAGACTTTCGGGCAAGCGCCGGTCTGCCACCAGCGCGCCGATGACCGACGGGGTGCCGCCGAGGTTGGTGACCTCCTCGAACCGCTCCGACCCGAGAAGCGAGGGCAGATCGCGCTCGAGCAACAGGCACCCGCCGCTGCTCAGCGTGGCGAAGATCTGGTGCACGGATGCATCGAAGCTGATCGAATCGATGAACGGGGTCAGGCCGAGATCTTCGGGCGTGAAGAGATGCGCGAGGGAATGCTCCAGAAGGGCTGTGACGTTCTCATGGCTCACTCCCACCAGCCGGGGTGTGCCGGTGGAGCCTGAGGTGAAGATTCCGTAGGCAAGGGTCGAAGGGTGCGGCGCGGGCCGATCAGGCGTGATGGTGGCTTGCAGCACTTCCTCCAAAAAACTGGCCAGATCGAGCGTTGGCAAGGCAGTCACCGGTGCGCTTGCCGATGCCGCATCTTCGATGACCAAAGCCGCGCCCACCCGGTGCAACAGGTCGTTCAGCGCCGGCCGCCGCATGGCCGGATCGACGGGAACAAAGGCGCAGCCGGCCTTCAGCGTGCCGAGGAGCAGGGCGAGGAACCAGCCAGATTTCTCGACCGCCAGAACCACGAGCGCGTCGCCCGGCATCTCGCGGCCCTGAAGGCAGGCCGCCACCTTCTCGGCCAGATCGTTCATCTCGCGATAGCTCCAGCAGCGGTCGCCCTCGATCAGGCACAGGGCGTCGGGTCGGTCACGAACCATGTCTTCGAACCTGCCGTGCAAGACGCGGGCAATGGGCGCCTGCGCTTGGGGTGCGGAAGCTGCCTCCTTAGCGTCGCGCGTTCGCCGGCCCAGCATGGCTGGCAGGGCGGTGGCGAAGGCATGCGCCAGCGACGGCCCCATCGACACGACCGTGTCACTCGGCAGCGCGCGCCGGGCAACCATCTCAAGCGCCTCCTCGAGCGTTGTCGCGAGTTGCGCCGCGGTGCCTGTTCCCAGCAGCCTTGCGCGGAGCTCCTCCACGATATCCGTGCCAATGTCAGGTTCACCCGATGTATCGAGCGGCAGCAAAACGACCTGATCCGCGGCAGAAAGGGATGTGGCGAAGGCCTGCACCTGCCGTGTAATCCGGCTGATGGACTGGGGTTGGAAAACCGCAACCACGCGTCCGCCGGCCGTTACCACCCGTCGCGCATTTTCCAGTGTTGCGGCCACTTCCGTGGGGTGGTGGGCGATGTCGTCATAGATCGTCACGCCCGCATGTCGACCAATCTGCTGCCACCGCCGGGGAAGCGCGGTGAACTCGGCAAGGGTTCTCGCCGACCAGGCCGGCGCGCAGCCGAATTCGGATGCCATGGCGATCGCCGCGAGCGCGTTGAGAACATTGTGCCGGCCGGCCAGCGGCAGCGAGACGGGCGCCAGAAACCGCCCGCCGCGCCAGAGATCGAATTCTGCGCTTTCCGCTCCCAGCGCCTGGATGTCCGCGCGCCAGTCGGCATGTGCGGATGTGCCGAAAAACGTCACTGGTCGTTGAAGCGTCGCGGCCATGTCTTGCAATCGGAGGTCCTCCGCGCATAGCAAGATCCGCCCGCCCTCGGGTATTCGGCGCAGAACGTCCTCGAAGGCTGCTGTCAGCTCTTCAAGAGAGCCGTAGTGCTCGCTGTGCTCGTCATCGATGCCGTTAATGATCGAGTGGCCGGGCCTCCAGTGATCGAGCGCACGAAAGGCTTCGCAGGACTCGACCACGAAGGGACCTTTCCCGGCCCAGCTTGCGTTCTGCCGGTCCAGAGCCCGACAGGCCTCGCCGATCATGTATCCCGGCTCTTGCCCGGCGCGGTCGAGCAGAAAGGCCAGCATCGCCGTTGTCGTCGTCTTCCCATGGCTGCCGAGCACGCTGATATATCGATTGTCCGCGAGAAGTTCCGCCAAGGCGCGGGCGCGGGTCATCAGCGGCAGCCGTCGCGCGCGCGCTTCCTGCATCGCCGGGTGGTCGAAGGCGATCGCCGGGCTGTGTACGACCAGATCAAAGCTTGTCAGGTCGCGCGTGTCACCGTCAGGATGAATGCGCGCCCCTGCCTCGCGCAGCGGGTTCAGGCGATGATTGACAGCGCTGTCACATCCCGAAACCCGCCAGCCGCGCTCGAGATAGAGCCGGGCGAGGGCGCTCATCCCTGCGCCCAGAATGCCGATCATGTAGACAGAGGTGGCAGGCGCTTTAGCAGGCTCACTCAATCGAGATGTCCCCCTTTTGCGCGTATTCCGCGATACGTCTCACTTCCCCCAGAACGCGTTCGATGCCCCGGGCCGTTGTCCACCAGTTTTCCGGCTGGATATCCGCCTCGTTTCGCGGCGGAAGCAGGGTGAGGCCTATGCATTTGGGGAGGTATTCGCGCGCGGTCATGAAGGCGCGGCGGGTGTGCAGCGGTTTGCAGCAGATCGCGATGTCGGTGATCGTTTCCCAGCCGAGGTCCCGCGCGATGATGCGTTCGGAAAAGATCAGGTTCTCGCGCGTATTGGTGGCCTCGGGCTCGATCAGAATATCATCCGCAAGCACGCCCTGAGTGACAGCATGGTCACGATAGGCCCGCCATTCGGGCTGCCTTGCGCCGGAAGGCCCGTGACCCGTGATCAGGATGCGCGGCGTCAAACCCTCGTGGTAGAGCGCGATTGCAGGTTCCACGTTGGAGATCGAGGGCGAGCCCAGAACGATGGCAAGATCAACTTGGCGCGGCGCATCCTTGCAAAAGATGAACCGTGTGATCGCGTCGATGGAGCTGGTTTCGTGCATGAAGTTTCGACGCCCGGGCGCCCGTTTCTTTCTCTCGAAGTGGCGCGTGTCGAGTCGCCCGTTCCCGTCATAGGTGTAGAGCTTGGGTCATTTACATGAAAGGCCTGTGTCAGAGCAATTCGGCACCACTTTGTGAGCCGGCGGCGTTCGAGGTAAGCAAAAGGGCTTCGCTGCCATCCCTCTCGACATGGCGTCAATCTTCGGCCCGTGCGTAAGCACGGCTGCTAAGCCTCTTTCTGCCTTAGAATGAGTCACGGCATCTCGATGACCGGCGCGCCCTCGCTGCCTAAGACCGCGACAAGGCGTTACGGCAGGCTTACGTGCTGGTAAAAGCTGCCGATCACATAAGGTAACAGCTGCGCTTCGAGGCGACCTTCGGCAGACAGGGCGAAAAGTGTCTGCAAGGCCCCGTCTAGAAGTGCCAAATTCAAGCGGAACACGCCGGGCGCGGATGAATGGCCGTGAGAGCCGAGCTGAGCGACGGCCATCCGTCGGAACGGATCTCGTCCATGACCTGAAAGGACGGGCCGTAGCTTAAGCCGAGACGCGCTATCCGATCTCAGAACTGACAAGGCGACATCTCGCTTCCCGCGCAGGTTTGCCATGTTCCATCGAACTTCGGCAAGTCAGGCTCAGGCGATACAGAACAAGGTAGCGTATCCCGAAACCCGCCCGGGTTGTCGGGCGCTGACGCGCCAGACGGGTCAGCAGCTCGATGATGACGGCGACGGCAAAAAGGCTTTTTCATCTATCCTTCGGTCATCGAGCGAAAAGCTGGTTTCTTGCAGCGCGAAGATAACCGCCGTGGCATCCGGCGCGCAGGCGAGCGCGTCGATATCGACCCCGGTTGCCTCCGCAACGAAACATGGTGCACCGCCGCCGTGAAGCTCACCCCCATCATTGCGCTTATCTCGATGAAGCACCCGCGCGGCATGGCATCGAGGTGCTGCTCTCCGGCTCGCTGACAAGCGATTCCGGGCAGGCGATGCGCGGCTCTTTCTTCCTGCTCGACGCCCCCGACAGGGCCGCCATAGAGGCGCTGTTCGCCGCCGATCCGCTTGGCGCGGCGGATGACTGGCAATCGAGATCCGTCAGCGCCGTCACGATCCGGCAGAACCGCATGGGCTGAGGCGCGCAGCGCGGAGCGCAGGGCGTGCCGCGAAAGATGTCGGAGCGCCGCTCGACGAGCCTTGTACGGGCTGCTGCGGGCCCACCGCCACGGCCCCGCTCGCCAAAATGCCCTTGCCGCGCGAACGCCTGTGAGAGCCTTTCGGAGCCGAATCCGCCCGGGCTCCCAGCCAAACGGGAGCAAGACAAGTGAAGGCGTTGAATGCGACAATAAGATGGGCTAGTGCGATGCAGCGAGATTATTGCGCAGATGTCGCATCGGGCACCGAACGCGGCCTGCTCGAGCGGCCTGCGCAGCGGCCGGTGGATTTTCGAGGAAAGGCAGTTTCAGTAGATGACTGGTATATCGCCGAAAGGCGCGGAAACATCCACACGGCCAATCCTTGTCTGTGGCGCTCCCGGCGCAAGGCCGAGCATGATTGCGGGCTGGCTCAAGGCAGCTCTGGGCGCCCGAACGATCCGGGACAACCCCGAACAGGCGCGCCCCGGAGATATATGGGTGCATTGCACCTGCGATCCGGTAACGGCCATCATTCGCGATCTGCAAACGCGCCGGCATCGCCGTGTCAGGGCCGCCGAAACCCGCTACATAGCCGCCGTCGAGCAGGCGCAGCAGGCCGCCCACGGCGAAACGGTCGTCACGCTCGATGTTCAGCGGCTGGCGGTCTACACGTCGCATGTTCTGGCCGAGCTTGAAGCCGACCTCGGGCTCGAACCGGGCAGCCTGCCGTCTCCCCCCGAGGCCGGCTGGCTCGACCCGATCGACATCGGCCGCTCCTCGCGACGCGGACTGGAGATGGCGGCGCTGGTCGAGAACATCCACTGGGACAGCCTTTCGGAGCGGGTCAGGAAACTGGCCTCGGGTCTGGGCCATGCGCCCTACGATCTGTCCACCGCCAACTCGGGGGCGCCGACGGCAGATCTGCCGAAACCGGATGCCGCCAAGGATCACATGCAATCCAAGGTCTTCGCGCGTCCGTCGAAAACGCTTGGCAAGCTCGGTGGCTACCAGATCCGCGATTATGCCGCCTTCGATTACGAGCATTGGGGGCAGGATCTCTTTCGGGAAGGGTTTCGCGGCCCGGGTCCGACCGCACAGGCCCTGGAAAGCGGCCGCTACATTGCGGCACTCGGCGCTGCGCAAACCTATGGCCGCTTCGTGCATGCGCCCTATCCCACGCTTCTCGCGGAACGGCTGGGTGTCGAGGTTGCAAACTTCGCCACCGGCGGGGCCGGGCCGGGCTTCTATCTGCGGTCGCCGAAGATCCTGGAGATCGCCAGCGGAGCGAAGCTATGCCTCGTTCAGATCATGTCGGGGCGCTCTGCCGATAACAGCCGTCTGCACGATCCCCAGAAGCTGGGCCGGCTGCGCTGGCGCGATACAGACAAGCGCGTGGCGCCGGATGACGCTTTCCGACACCTGATAGAAACCGAAACGCTTGACACCCTGAAGCAGATCGTCGCGGAGACACGCGCGAATTACATCGACGAGATGACGCAGCTTCTCAACGCGATCAAGGCACCGAAGATCCTCGTGTGGTTCTCCAACCGGAAACCGGAATACGAGATGAATTACAACACCGTCAGGGGCATCTTCGCGGGGTTCCCGCAAATGATCGACGCAGACACGGTTGCGACCCTGCGCAAGGCGCTCGGCCCGCAGGATCGCTTCGTGTCGCTGAGTTCCCGGCGGGGCCTGCCCAGCCGGGTCATGAACCGCTTCACCGGAGAAACCATGACAATTCCGATGCATAATTCGAGCGGCGACAAACAGGCTTACTACCCGTCACAGGAGATGCATCTGGATCTCACGAAACTGATTGTCGAAGGGCAGGCAAAGTCATGAGCGGCCCTGATTTCATGGTGATCGGGGCCGAGAAAGCCGGAACCACCTGGCTTTACCGCAATCTCAAGCGGCACACCGCCCTCTGGCTGCCGCCGGAGAAGGAGCTGCATTTCTTCGATGACACGCCCCGCGATCAGTGGCGGCGCGAGAAGGTTCTCTCGCAGGCAAGAGAACGTGACACCGGGCCCAAGATCCTCGACTGGTTCGAGAGGTTCGCGGAGATCGACACGAGTGATATTTCTGCCTACACCGCCCTCTTCGAGCCCAAGGCAGGTCAGAAGGCCGGAGACATGACCACCGAATACGCCACGCTCGATGACCAGACGGTCGAGAAGATCAGCGCGGCCTTTCCCGAACTGCGCATCGTCTTCGTGATGCGCGAGCCCGCCGAACGGCTGTGGTCAGCCTACAAGATGCACATGAAACAGGAAAAAGGCGAGGTGTCGCTCGACGACACGGCGAAGTTCCGGGCCTATCTGTCGCGGCGCCAGCCTTTCCTGCGCACCGAGTATCGCCGCACGCTTTCCATCTGGCGCAAGTGGTTCGGGCGCGCGCAGGTGCTGGAAGTCTTTCACGACGAGATACAGATTGCGCCGGCAAATGTTCTCGACCGGGTGCTTGCGCATCTGGAGGTCGGCCATGACTGCCCGCATGATCCCGATCTTCTGAGCAAAAAGGTCTTCGAAGGCCAGAAAGCTCCCGTGCCCCCGGTTTTCGCGAAGCTGGTTGCCGAGAGATACCTGCCGATGCTGAAATTGCTCGCCGAGGAACATGGCGCGCCGTGCGACGGCTGGCTGGAACGTGCGCTGGCATCTGCGAAGGCCTGACCCCGAATGAACCGAAGCGGCTATTACCCGAAACATCCGCCGGCCGGCCTCTCCTTCCTACGGACCTGCCCGGATCTCCGGGGCCCGCAGGCAGACACCCGCTTGAGTTTCGCCGGCGACACGGTGAAACGATCAGGCTTCATTCCCCTCGTCTCAGGAGCATGTGATCCATGAAGGTTTCCCGAGGTTTCAAGAAACCCTTTCTGCTCTGCGTCGGAGCCCAGAAATCTGGCACGACCTGGCTCAGCAGCATTCTTGACAAGGAGACCCGGGTTTGGGTGCCAGCCTTGAAGGAAATGCATTACTTCGATCGTTATTCCACGATACAGGCCGTGCGTGAACGGGGGGACGGCCGGTATCACGAGAGGTTCCGCAACCTGGTCGCGGATCTGGAAAAGATGCGCCGGATCACCCGCAAGCGCCATATCGGGCTGTTGGACCGCTGCCTGATCGACAGCGATGAAGACTACGCGGATTTCTACAGGCGCTACGCGGCAAAGGCTCCGGCCGCGGCCGACCTGACGCCCGAATACGCCCTCCTGCCTTGCGAGGGGCTTGAGCGGATCCGCGCGGTGCTGCCCAATGTGTTCGTGCTGTTTCTCATGCGCGACCCGGTGGATCGTCTGTGGTCGGCGGCCAAGCATCGCGTGCGCTTCGTGCCCAAATACAAGCACATCCTGACAGATCTTTCGGCCATGCGGCGCTTCAGTTCCGAGCCGGTCGTCTCGGAGATGTGCAACTATCACGGCACGCTGAGCCGCCTGAACACGGTCTTTCCCAAGGTGCGCACGGCTTTTTTCGAGGAGATGCTGGCCTCCGACGCCGCCGCCCATGCCTTCCTGACGGAGGTGCTGAACGATCTGGGTGTTCCGGTTCCCGAAAAGATCGAGAACATCCGGCGCCGCGTCTACGAGGGCACATCTGCGAAAATGCCCGAGGAATGGCGGCAGGTGCTGCGCAAGGATCTCGACCCGGTCTATTCCGGTCTCACCGAGATGGGATACAAGCTGCCGGCAAAATGGACTCGTTTGGAGGCCTGACAGCGCCCGCGTGACTGCGGGGCTGCGTTAGAGCCTCTCCGTCCCGGATAATCCCGCCGGCCCAGACGCGAGGCCGAGGCCTAGCGCGAGCTCTGCCGGGCCTTCTGGCCCTTCCGCCGCGGCCCGCCCCCCTTCTTCTTGCCCTTGCCCAGCGTGGCATTGTCCACGAAGAGTGGGGTCTGGGCCATGAAGAACAGGAATATCACCACGGGCATCGCGAGGGTTTCGAAGAAAACCCAGAACTGTTCGGATTGAGTGCGCCAGACCACCTCGTTGGCGGCGGCAGAGAGGAAGAACAGGAGGGTTACCCGCCTCGTCAGGGTCATCCACCCTGCGTCCTTCATCGGGATCATGTCTTCCATCACGAACTTGAGCCAGCTTTGCCCCCTCAAAAGCCCGATCCCGAGCACGAGGCCGAGCAGCAGGTAGACCGCCGTGGGTTTCATCTTGAACAGCCGGGGGTCGTTGAGCCACACGCTGAGACCGCCGAACAGAACCAGCATCACAGCCGTTACAAGCTGCATCCTCGCGATCCGGCCCGACAGGAACCAGACGGCGCCGATGCTCAGAAGAAAGACCGGGATGAACCCGGCGGTGACCGCGACGAAGCCGGTATACTGGGTGCCGCCGATCAGAAAGGTGTCGTCCTTGAACACCATGTAGGCCACGACGAACCCGATCACCGGGCCGAATTCCAGCACGCTCTTCAGGCCCGGGTGCATCGGGGGTTTCGTCATCTTCCGATCAGTCTCCAGAATGCGCGCTCATCGCGCCCGTCTCGGCAGAGGGTCGAAGGCCGCCCGGCACAAGCTCGCCGGGCGGCCGAAAGGTGTCCGGAGTCGTTAGGGTTGCCGGAGAGGATCGTGCCGGTCCCGTCGGCCGTGTCGCCATCCATCCAGGTGACCATGTCACCTTCGATCTTCACGCCCCAGCAGGTTTTGCCTTCGCCGTAATCGAAGCACATCTTGTCTGCCTCGACCGTCCAGGCGCCGGTGTAATCCGCGCCCTTGATCGTGCCGTCGGTGTCGTAGAATTCGGTGTAGCCGGCGCCGTCGGCCATGCTGCCCTGAACGGTGTTGCCGGAAATCGCCGACATGATGTCGTCGCCGGTGGCCATCTCCGCGAAGGCCAGAGGGGCCGAGCCCAGCGCAAGAACGGCTGCTAGAAAAATCTGTTTCATATCTTGGGTTCCTCGATTTGACCCTCGCTCAACTATTCTGAGCGCGGGTGAAATCAAGGGGCATTCGGGCCAAAGCCCTCGAGAACGCTCCTCCCGGACAGCTACAGCAGGCTGTCGGGGATCTTCTGCTCGGCGGCGGCATTGGCGCGACGGAAGATCAGGGTGAAGGCGGTGGAGGTCATCACGATGAAGAGCGAGTAGAGCGCGCCCACGGCGATGATGGATTGCTGATCCTCGGCGGGGAAGGTCAGAACGATGATGGCGATGGCGAGCGGCGCGTTCTGGATGCCCGTTTCAAGCGCGACCGTGCGCGCGTTTCGCGGATGCAGCCGCAGCAGTTTCGCAAAGCCATAGCCGATCAGGATGCCGCAGACGCCCAGCATGATCGCGGCGAAATAGGTGGAGGGCTCGGTTGTCATCAGGAACTGCCAGTTGCGCGGCACCCACGAGATCGCGATGAATGCGATGAAGAAGATCGCGAGCACCGAGCCGAAGAACTCCGTCACCGCCCCCGCATTGGCGCTGAGCTTGCGCAGAACCATGCCGATCGCGACCGGTACCAGCAGGATCACGAGCGTGGCGATGATGTTCTCGCGCGGGATCTCGAGGTCGAGCGCGGAGGCGTAGACGACAAGCACCAGCGGAATCAGGATCACCCCGAACACAGTTGACGTCACGGTCATCAGCACCGAGAGGGCAAGATTGCCCTTCGAGAAATAGGTGAAGATGTTCGATGTCGTCCCTCCCGGCATGCAGGACACGATGAGCAGGCCCAGGGCAATCGGCTCCGGCAGGCCCAGCGTCAGCGCCATGATGAAGCCTATGAAGGGCATGAAGCCATATTGCGACACGACCCCTATAGCGAGCCCATAGGGCCTGCGCAGCGCAAACCAGAAATCCCGAGGCGTAAGAGACGCGCCCATGCCGAGCATGATGACGAAGATCATCGCCGCCAGCAGCGCCTGTTCGAAAGCTCCGACCATATGTCTATGTCCTCTCTTGCGCCGGCGCCTCTTCGGCGCGCAGGTCCTTGCGAAGGATCTTCCCGACATTCGATTTCGGTAGCGTGTCGCGGAACTCCACGATCTTCGGCACCTTGTAGGCGGTCAGATGCGCCTTGCAATGCGTACGGATGTCTTCCGCCGTCAGCGTTCTGTCCTTCAGCACGACGAAGGCCTTCACCGCTTCGCCTGTCGCCTCGCTCGGCACCCCGATCACGGCGGATTCGAGGATGCCCGGATGCAGGGCGAGGCAATCTTCGATCTCGTTGGGGTAGACGTTGAAGCCCGACACAACCACCATGTCTTTCTTGCGGTCGACGATGGAGAAATAGCCATCCGCATCCATCACGCCGATGTCGCCGGTGAGAAACCAGCCGTCCTTTTTCACCTTTTCGGTCTCCTCTGGCTTGCGCCAGTAGCCTTTCATCACCTGCGGGCCTTTGGCGGCGATCTCGCCGCGCTCGCCTTGGGCAACTGGCCTGCCGTCGTCGTCGAGGCAGGCGATCAGGGTCGAGGGCACGGGCACACCGATCGAGCCGTCCCGCGTCTTGCCGAGAGGGTTGAAGCTGAGCACGGGCGATGTCTCCGTGAGCCCGTAGCCCTGCAGGAGCGGCTTGCCGGTGATCGCCTCCCAGCGTTTCGCGACGGCGGTCTGCAGCGCCATGCCGCCCGCGGAGGCCAGCTTGAGATGCCGGGGCGGGCTGTCGAGAAACCAGGTTTCGTTGCATAGGCCGTTGAACAGCGTGTTCACGCCGCTCATCCATGTGATCCGGTAATTCTCGAAGGCCCGCTTGAGGTTGGTCAGGGGGCGGGGATTGGGAATGAGGATGTTGCGCCCGCCGATCCAGAAGAAGGCCAGCAGGTTCACCGTGAAGGCGAAGATGTGGTACATCGGCAGCGCGGTCAACGCCACCTCCTTGCCACGCTCGAAGGCGGGCATCATCTCGAGCGATTGCACCATGTTGATGATGAGGTTGGCATGCGTCAGCATTGCGCCCTTCGCCACGCCAGTGGTGCCGCCGGTATATTGAAGGCAGGCGATATCCCCGGGCTCGAGTTCCTGCCCGTAGCGCGCCACCTCTATCCTGTCGCGTTCGATATGCGCGCGGCCGGCCCTGATCGCGTCGGGCAGGCGGATATGCGGCAACTCGATCGGCTTGACGGACCTGTCCCAATGCCGCTGCACCAGCCCGATGATCCCGCGCGGCAGGCGTGGCAGAAACTCCGCCACCCGGGTCACGATCACGTTCGGAATGGGATGCCCCCGCGTTGCCTCGCTGACCTTGTCGGCGAACATGTCGGCGATAACGAGCGCGTGCGGCTCCGCATCCTGAAACTGCCGCGCCATCTCCTCGCCCGTGTAAAGCGGGTTGACGTTCACAAGCACGCAGCCCGCCTTCAGGATGCCGAAGGCCGCCACCGGAAAGGCCAGCCCGTTGGGCACTTGCAGGGCCACACGGTCGCCCTTCGCCAAGCCCGCCACCTCCCGCAGGTAGACCGCGAAGCCATCCGACATCTCGTCGACCTGCCGAAAGCTGAGCGTGCCGTTCATGCCGTTGGGCATGCAGGCCGTGAAGGCGGGCTGGGTGCCGTAGGTTTCCGCGGCCGAGCGCACGAGGTCGCCCAGGGTGCGATAGGGGGCCATTTCGATCTCGGCGCGCGTGTCGGGGCCGTAGAACGCCGTCCATGGCCGGTCAGTCACTTGCATGAATTCCTCCCGGCCCCTGTCAGCCTGGTGCGCTGGTTCGATTTTTTTGCCAATTGATCATGTTGGTCTCCGGCCGCTGCCGTCAAGCTGTTCCGGAGCGAACCTGTGGGTTCCGCCGGGCGCTGGCTTGAAGCGGGCCGTCACGGCCCTCTTGTTGGTTACAGGTGTGACTATTACAACCTCCGCAAGTTATGGAGGGGAGAGATGCGCCATGCAGAACCACCACATCGCCCGCCGGGTCCGCCTCGCGCCGCGAGCCGGCGGCACACCGCGCCTGCACTGAGAGGGCAGGGGCCCGAAGCCCGCCGAAGGCGCAGCGAACCACCTCCGCGGAAAATCCATTCAACCCGAAAGCCATGACATGACCCTCAAGACGAGCTGGATCGAGAGCGCCAACAGCCCCGAAACCCCGTTTCCCCTCAACAACCTGCCTTATGGCGTTTTTTCGGTCGACGAGGGCGATCTGCGCTGCGGCATCGCCATCGGCGACCGGATCGTCGATGCGACGGGCCTCGAGGCCGCGGGGGTTCTCCGGGCCGACCCGGAGGCCGATATCCTCGATGCGCCTTGCTGGAACGACTTCATGGAGCTTGGCCCAAAGGCCTGGGCCGCCTATCGCGCGGCCCTGACCGCGCTGCTGGCCCATGACGCGCCCGAGGCCGTGAAAGACGTCGTCACCACCTATTCTGTGCAGATGTCCGAGGCCACCTTGCACCTGCCGTTTCGCGTGGCCGAATATACCGACTTCTACGCAAGCCGGCACCATGCGCAGAACGTCGGCACGATGTTCAGGGGGGCGGAGAACGCCCTGCCGCCCAACTGGCTGCACATCCCCATCGGCTATAACGGGCGCGCCTCCTCCATCGTCGTCTCCGGCACCGAGATCCGCCGCCCCTGGGGGCAGATCAAGGCGCCGGAGGCCGAAGCCCCCGTTTTCGCGCCCTCGCGCCGCTTCGACATCGAGCTGGAGATGGGCGCGATCGTCGGGCAGCCCTCTCGGGGGCCGGTCAGCGTCGACCAGGCGGATGCGATGATCTTCGGCTACGTCCTGCTCAACGACTGGTCCGCGCGCGACATCCAGGCCTGGGAATACCAGCCCCTCGGCCCCTTCCAGGCCAAGGCCACGGCCACCACGATCAGCCCGTGGATCGTGACCGCGGCGGCGCTCGAACCGTTCCGGTGCCACACCCCGCGGCGCGAAAGAGAGCTGCTGCCCCACCTGAAGGACACCGGGCCGATGCTCTATGACATCGACCTCGCGGTCACCCTCAACGGCGAGACGATCAACCAGACGAACTACCGGGAAATGTATTATTCGGCCGCGCAGCAATTGGCCCACCACACCACGTCCGGGTGCCCGATGCGGGTGGGCGACCTGCTCGGCTCGGGCACGATCTCGGGGCCGGAAAAGGAAAACCGTGGCTCGCTGCTCGAGCTGTCCTGGGGCGGCAAGGAGCCCTTTACCCTGCCGAACGGCGAGACACGCAGCTTCATTGAAGACGGCGACACGCTGGGCCTTGAAGGCCGCGCGCAGGGCGACGGATACCAGATCGGCTTCGGGCCATGCCTTGGCCGGGTGCTCCCCGCGCTCGAGGATCCCTACAAACCCTGAAGGACCGCACGGCGGTCGCGGCAGTCTCGCCCCTCGCGTGGTGCGTTTGCTCCCTTGCGCATGACGCGGGCCAAGAGAGTTCCCATCGCGCGCGTTTTGGTCGAGAATGCCGTGTGAGACGATCCAATGAACGGCGCCACGCCCCACGGCGTTGCGCAAGGCGCAGCCAGAGGCCCCGGAGATGACCAGCCCCGCATCGACCCAGCGCGTTCTGATCCTGAACGACAGCACCGACACCGCCTCTTCAGGCGTGGCGGAGAATACTGCAAGGGCCCTCGCGGAGGCGCGCGTGGAGGCCGACATCGTCGATCTTTCCGACGACCTCAGCGCATGGCATCCGGCCGGCCACTCGGCCATCCTGACCGCCACCGCCAATCTCGACCGCCTCACGCCCGCGCAGGCTGCTCTGATCGAGGAGTCCGTTGCGCAAGGCGCGGGCCTCGCCGCGTTGTGCGCGGCGCGACCCAACGTGCTAGATGCCGTGTTCGGCGTGCGCTTCGGCCAGCACATCCCGTTCACCGGCGCGTCGGAGGGCGGCGGCATCCGGTTTCCCGGTCGGGCGCTGCCGCTCTTCGAGGGCCTTTCGCTCACCCCCGAAGAGATGATCGGGCATGCGCATTTCGGGCAATGGGCCGCGCCGGGCTGCCAGCTTCTGGCCACGAGCTATGGCGGCAAGCCGGTGGCATGGGCGCGGCGTCACGGGGCAGGGCGGGTGGCCTACTGGAACACCGGGCTTCTGGGCGAGCGCCATGCGCGCGGCCTCATCGTGCAGACGCTCGAGGCGGTGCAAGAGGTAAGCGCCGTGCCCTGTGTGAACGCCGGTGTGATGCAGATCGACGATTTCCCCGCGCCGCTTCACAAGCCGCTGCCTGAAGCGGTGCGCATGGGCCTGCCGGAGGGGCCGCCCGAAGCCTTCTACGCGGATATCTGGTATAAGGATGTCAGCAGGCTGGCGCGGCGCTACGGCGTGGCGCTCAGCTGCTTTTGCGCGCTCCGCTATTCTGCTTGGGAAGGCGCGGCGGAGGACGGCACGCATCCCGAGCCGGAAGGGTCGCTCCGGCGCATGTTCGAGGCGCTGCGGCGCAACCCGCCGGCCGAGCTGGGCCTGCACGGGCTGAACCATGTGCCGCTCACCGCCGGGCACTGGCCGGATGCGCGGGAGATGCGGGCCGCGCTCCGCCAGGCGGCGGCGCTGTGGGAGGCACTGGGCTGCGGCCCGCCGCCAAGCGCCTATGTGCCACCCAATAACCAGATAGACGCGGTGGGCCTTGCCGCGCTCACAGAGGTGTTTCCGCAGATCGAGGTGATCTGCAGCTCCATCTTCGGCGCGACGGAGGCGGGCGCGGCGCGCGAGGCGGGGCCCGAGCCGTGGGATCCGTCCCGCACCGCGCTGCCCCGCGCGACCTCGGGGCACGAAGCCGCCAACCTCGCGCTTTTCGACGGGGCGAGCCAGCTCGCCTGCCTCGGGCTCTGGGCGCATTTCATCCACCCCGACGACATAGACGACATCCCGCCCCCCGGCACGGCGGCCACCGACCGCCGCAACCCCTTCACCCGCCCCTGGCGAGGCGACACCACGTGGGAGGGGCTTCTGGCGCAGCTCGAGAAGCTCTTCGCCTCGGTGGCCCGGCGCGCCCCGTGGCTGCGCTATCGCGGCACCACGGAGGCGGCACAGGCGCTTCGGGCGCATCTGGCGACGGAGTGGCGCGTGGCCCACGAGGGAGAGACCTGTCGCATTGCGGGGCTCGAGGGCGGCCATCTGCGGCTTCGCATCAACCACGGGCGCTGGCGCGGCATCGCCCGGCTCGAGGGCGCCCGGTGCCTGCACGAGGCCCGGCGGGGCGATCACAGCCTCTACCTGCTGAAGCTCACCGCCCCCGAGGCGCGCGTGATCCTCGCGCCGGTCCGCCGGCTGGGCGCGATGCTGCGGCGCCAATCCGGTCGCGGGCGGTCGGCCCTGACGGGCGCCGATATCCGCTAGAGATACACGCCAAGCCCCGCCGCTTCGATCGCCGCGGCGAATTCGGCGTAATTGAGCACATCCTCGCGCAGGCTGTCTGAGGTGGCTTTGCGATGCTCGAGCGCGATCCGCTCCGGCGCATCGAGCCCCAGATAGGCGAAGACCGCGCCGATCGTGGCCTCGGGCGCCCTGCTGAGCCGGTCATACTCGACCACCATCAGATCCTCACCGTAAACCTCGCCTGCCACGTCCAGCATCCGGGTGTGCAGGGTGCGGAAGAGCCTTGTGAGGCGCACGGCCTCCTCGGGGTCTAGCGCGGTAGCGCCCGGCTTCGGCTCGTCCGGGCGCACGGCCCAGGGGCTCGCCCAGGCCGGCTTCGCCCCGCTCGCGGCGCGGGCGCGCTCCAGCGCGCGCATCTGGGAGACGGCGCATTTGAGATGGTTTTCCCGTGTCTGCAGCACAAGCCGGTAGCCGAGCGCGCGCAAGCGGCCCAGATAGGCCTCCTGCTCGACCAGCGAGCGATGCGAGAGCTTGAGCCCCGCCGCCCCGAGCCCGGCGGGCAACTCCGAGGTGAACGTCTCCAGATGCGCGAATTGCTCGGCGCTGATCTCCGCCACCTTCTTCTTCGCGCGGTGCCCGTGGGTGCGGATCGCGGTGGTGGGCTCGTTGAGCACGCGGATGCCATGCTCGGCATTGAGCGCCGAGGTCACAAGGTGGCTGCCCACGCGCCCCCAGGGCATCAGCAGCGTGAAGCGCACCGTCGCCCCGCCGTGCTCACCCATGGCTCACCGTCGCCCCCTGAGCCGGTTGACCCATGCGGCACGCTCGGGTGTGCGGTAGATCCAGTCCACCGCCGCGCCATGCAGCGCGCTCTTCATGCCCCGAACCCGCGCGGCGCCGGAGGCGGGCCGCATCGCGCCCTTCATTTTCACGTTCTCGGCATACCACCCCGCGTAACGCTCGCGCAGCATGTGGCGCTTGAGCGGGATGCGGATGCCCTCCTGCTGGCGTCGGGTGGCGGCCTCCCAGAAGGCGGGCCAACCTTTCGTGGTTTCCTCCCAACTCCATGCCTTCACCCGCGTGAGGTTCTCTTCGGAGAGCGCCGCGAGCAGCGCGCGATCCTGCACCAGGCGCCGCAGCGCATCGGCCATCGCGGCAATGCTGCGCCCGGGCAGGATGAAAGCGCTCTGCTTCGGCCCCAGCGCATCGGGCACGATGCCCACGCGGGTGGAAACAACCGGCACCCCCGAGGCCATCGCCTCCAGCACCGGGTTGGGCGTACCCTCGATCTCGGAGGAACAGACCAGCACGTCGATCTCGCCGTAATAGCCCACCATCTCTTCTCGGCTCCGGCGATGAACGCTCGCATCGGCATAGTGCCGCTCGATCTCGCAGCCCTCCTCCCGCAGCGCCCTGATCGCGGGGTCGAGGATGGTGGTGAGGCCCTTCGGGTCGCCCCCGGTGTGAATGCCCCATTTCGAGTTGCCCACCCAGCCCACGCGCAACGGCCGCTCCGTCTCGCCCAGCCGCTCGAGCCGTTCGGGGCGGAAGCGCTGCTGGTCCACCCCGTCGGGCAGCACGGCGAGCGGGTCGGGGAACATGTCGATCCCGCGATAGATGCCGTCGAGCAGGCCCGAGGATACCGAGTAGCCGTCCATGTAGGTGAAG
>JAVKDQ010000140.1:0-8031 GCA_040222155.1 Roseovarius sp. | reverse complement strand
GCAGCACCTCCTTCATCGAGCAGACCTTGGGGGTGAGCCCGTCGATCAGCACGTTCATGTTGAGCGAGAACCGCACCTCCAGATCGGAATTGCGGAACAGCATGTTCATCAGCACCTCGGGCTCCACGTTCTTCGAACGCGGCTCGAGGATCACCCGCACGTCATCGGCGCTCTCGTCGCGCACATCGCCGAGAATGGGGATCTTCTTGGTCTGCAGAAGCTCGGCGATCTTCTCGATCAGCTTCGATTTCTGCACCTGGTAGGGAATCTCGGTAACGACGATCTGCCATTGCCCGCGGCCGAGGTCTTCCACCTCCCACTTGGCCCGCAGCCGGAAAGACCCGCGCCCGGTGCGATAGGCCTGCGCGATGTTCTCGGGCGGCTCCACCACCACGCCGCCGGTGGGGAAATCGGGGCCGGGCACGTAGTTGAGCAGCGTGTCGTCGCGGGCATCGGGCGTGCGGATGAGATGCAGGCAGGCATCCACCAGCTCGCCGATATTATGCGGCGGGATGTTGGTGGCCATGCCCACGGCGATGCCCGAGGAGCCGTTGGCCAGAAGGTTCGGGAAGGAGGCCGGCAGCACCACCGGCTCGGTGAGGGTGCCATCGTAATTGTCGCGGAAATCCACCGCGTTCTCGGCCAGCCCCTCGAGCATGGCCTCGGCCACGGCGGTCATCCGGGCCTCGGTGTAGCGGCTGGCGGCAGGGTTGTCGCCGTCGATATTGCCGAAATTGCCCTGCCCGTCGACCAGCGGGTAGCGCACCGCGAAATCCTGCGCGAGGCGGGCCATCGCATCGTAGATCGCGGCATCGCCATGCGGGTGGTAGTTGCCCATCACGTCGCCCGAGATCTTGGCCGATTTCCTGAACCCCCCGGTGGAACTCAGGCGCAACTCGCGCATTGCATAGAGAATACGCCGATGCACCGGCTTCAGCCCGTCGCGCGCGTCGGGCAGGGCGCGGTGCATGATGGTGGAGAGCGCATAGGTGAGATAGCGCTCGCCGATGGCACGGCGCAGCGGCTCGGAGATCGCTTCCGGCTCTATATTGGGGTCGTCGAGCAAATCACTCATAGATGCTGTGATACCTCCGCCGAAAACCCCCGTAAAGCCGGAAGCGGGCGCAGCGGCGGGCAAATACACCTGAAGCGCCCGGGCGAATCGTGTATCTTGGCCGGGCTTTCAACGGCAAGGAGGGTGAGAGCGGCAGATGTGGAGGCTCGTGGTTGTCAGTTTCCTGGCACTTGGCTGGGCGTTTTACGAGCTGTCCGGCGGGTCGGAATACGAGCCGGTGGAGAACTCCATCCAGGCGCAGGCCCGGCTCGCGCCCGAGGAGCGCATGACCCAGGGCGCGACCGCCGGGCAGAGCGCGGAAGAGGAGCGCACCCGCCGCACCGTGGCCGAGGTGGAGGCCACGATGGACAGGATGGGGCAGGCCGAGGAAGACACCGAGGAGCTCACCACCACGCTCGCCTCGGTGCGCCGCGACGTGGCCAGCATCATCCAGAGCGAGGCCGACCGCCCCAAGGCGGAGCTTCTGCAGCTCGAACTGCCCGAGACCATCGCGAAGCCGCCCTCGGGCAGCAATTCCGACATCGACGCCGCCATCGCCGCCGCGATGGGCGAGGTGATCGTCGAGCCCGGGCAGGTGCGCTGGGTGAAGGAAACCATGGTCGACCTGCGCTCGGGGCCCGGCCTTACCTTCGACAAGGTCACGCAGGTGACGAAGGGCACCGAGGTGGCCGTGCTCGAAGATCCGGGCCACGGCTGGGTCAACGTGCGGGTGATGGACGGCTACCAGACGGGCTGGGTGGCCGAATGGCTGCTCATGCAGCCCGAATAGCGCGAGCAGGGCAGAAGCAGGGCACATGGCAGAAAGAACGGTTCTCATCACCGGCTGCTCTTCGGGCATCGGGCTCGATGCGGCGCGGACGCTCAGAGCGCGCGGTTGGCGCGTCTTCGCCTCCTGCCGCAAGGAAGAGGATTGCGCGCGGCTCAAGGAGGAGGGCTTCGAAAGCCCGCGCATCGACTATCAGGACGAGGCCAGCATAGAGGCCGGGCTCGCGGAGGTGCTCGAGGCCACCGGCGGGCGGCTCGACGCGCTCTTCAACAACGGCGCCTTCGCCTGCCCCGGCGCGGTGGAAGACCTGCCCACCGACGCGCTGCGCGCCATCTTCGAGGCCAATCTCTTCGGCTGGCATGCGCTCACCCGCGCCGTGATCCCGGTGATGCGGGCGCAAGGGTCGGGCCGGATCGTGCAGAACTCCTCGGTGCTGGGGCTCGTCGGCATCAAGTGGCGCGGCGCCTATGTGTGCACCAAGTTCGCGCTGGAGGGGCTCACGGATGTGATGCGGCTGGAGATGGCCGGCACCGGCATCCATATCGTGCTGATCGAGCCGGGGCCGGTGACCTCGCGCATCAGGCAGAACGCGATCCCCCATTTCGAGCGCTGGATCGACTGGCAAGGCTCCGCCCGCGCCGCCGAGTATGCCACGCTGCGCCACAGGCTCTACGAGGATCGCGGCAAGGACAGGTTCGAGCTGCCCGCCTCCGCCGTGTCGAAGAAGCTCGTTCACGCGCTCGAAAGCCCCCGCCCCCGGCCGCGCTACTACGTCACCACGCCCACCTACCTGATGGGCACGCTGCGCCGCCTCCTGCCCACCCGCGCACTCGACTGGGTCGCCGCGCGGGGCTGAGGCGCCCCTTCGCGGCCACGGGCGCCATCTTTTCCCTTTCGCCTTCCGGCGCAACCGCTCTACATGGGCGCCGAAGGCGCAAGAAGGAGGCCATCCCATGCTCAACGACCCGCTTTTCATCATCGTGGCGCTCGCCTGCGGCGCCGTGGCGGTGATCCTGCTCATGGGCATTTCCACCTTCGGCAAGGAGGGCGTGGAAAGCTCGAAACGCGCCAACAAGTTCATGCGCTGGCGCATCATCGCGCAATTCGTTGCGGTTCTGCTGATTCTGTTGTTTGTCTACATCCGCCGGCAGGGAGGGCAGTGACATGGTTGTTCTGAACAAGATCTACACGAAAACGGGCGATGCGGGCGAAACCGCGCTGGGCAACGGCGTGCGGGTGGCCAAGCACTCGGTGCGCGTGGCGGCCTATGGCACGGTCGACGAGGTGAACGCCACGGTGGGCCTCGCGCGGCTCCATGCCGAGGGCGAGACCGACGAGGCGCTCGCGCGCATCCAGAACGATCTCTTCGATCTCGGCGCCGATTTCTGCCGCCCCGACATGGCCAAGGATGCCGAGGCCGAATACACGCCCCTGCGCATGTCTGACGGGCAGGTGAGCCGCCTCGAGCGCGAGATCGACGCGATGAACGCCAAGCTCGAGCCGCTGCGCAGCTTCATCCTGCCGGGCGGCTCGCCGCTCGCCGCCTACCTGCATCTCTGCCGCACCGTCTCGCGGCGGGCCGAGCGGGGCGCGGTGGAGCTGGCCACGATGGAAGACGTGAACTCCGCCGCCGTGCGCTACCTCAACCGCCTGAGCGACTGGTTCTTCGTGGCCTCCCGCATCGCCAATGACGACGGCAAGGCCGATGTGCTCTGGATTCCCGGCGCGCACCGGTAACGCCGGCCCGGCTTCGAGCGGAAGCCCCTGCCCGCAAGGGCGGAGCCTTGGCCACCGAACGCACCCTGCTTCACGCCGGCAAACGGCCATCTGCCGGGCGGGGTGCACCATGCCCCGGGCAAACGTCCCGCACCCTGCTGCACGGTCTTGACTCAAGCGCAGAGGTCGCGCCAAAAACCCCGCGTTCGATTAGGTTATTTTGAAGGAATCGACCGTGCGTTTCTTGTTTGTGGCCCTCGCTTTGGCCATCTTCTCAACCCCGGCAGCCGCCCAGACGAACACCAAGTGGCAACTCACGATCTACGGGCTCACCTGCAACATCACCCTCGTAAAGCAAGGCGATCCTGCGGCAAGCCGTGGCCCCATTCGGGTGAAGCAGTGCGCACAGGAGATGAGCGACCTGCGCGGCTGGCGTTACGGCGACAGCGCCGACCAGATCGTGCTCAGGGCCGGCGGGCAGGATGTGGCCCATGTCAACTGGCGCAGCAACGACTTCTGGGAGGGCTGGCTGATCGTCGGCGGCGACGCCCCGGTGACCATGCGACGCATTCAGGCACAGGCCCAGAAGCCGCGCGCCACCACGCCCGGCGCGGTGGGGCAATGCAAGGTGTATTACAATACACGGCGCTGTGCCGATGCTCGGGATCTCGGCGAAATCCGCAGCGGGGCGCTCGAAACGCTCGCAAACATGAACGTGCGCTTCCTGAGTTCGGTAACATCCTCGCTGCTTGGGCAGGTTCCGCGCGGCAGCTGTCTTTCCGTGTCGCGCTGCACAAGTTCGATCCTCAATGAAGAAACGTGGTGCGAGGTCAAATATGACGGCACCCGCTCCGGGTGGATCCTGAAGGAAGACAAGTCCAGCGTCTACAGCCGCGACGGGTGCGGATAAGGCTTCGGCGGCTCCCCCATCCCAACAGGATGCCCATGCGGTTTCACGCGCCCTGCGGCGAAAACGCGACGTCTCAAGCCGGAAACGTGACGATTTTGCTCTGTTTCCCGCCCCGTGAAACCTATATCAACACGCCGGAGAGCTAACTCGGGGAGTCGCCACGCGGCTCTTCACTCACTTTAGGGAGACTATCGCGATGAAGGTGCTCGTACCTGTCAAGCGCGTGATCGACTACAACGTGAAGGTCCGTGTGAAGGCGGATGGCAGCGGTGTCGATCTCGCAAACGTCAAAATGTCGATGAACCCGTTCGACGAGATCGCCGTGGAAGAGGCCATTCGCCTCAAGGAAGCCGGCAAGGCCGAAGAGGTGATAGCCGTTTCGATCGGCGTCAAGCAGGCGCAGGAAACGCTGCGCACCGCGCTGGCCATGGGCGCAGACCGCGCCATTCTGGTGGTGGCCGCCGATGACGTGCACACCGATATCGAGCCGCTCGCGGTTGCCAAGATCCTCGCCAAGGTGGTGGAAGAAGAGCAGCCGGGCCTCGTGCTCGCCGGCAAGCAGGCGATCGACAACGACATGAACGCCACCGGCCAGATGCTCTCGGCCCTGCTGGGCTGGTCGCAGGGCACCTTCGCCTCCGAGCTCGACATCGAGGGCGACCATGCCAAGATCACCCGCGAGGTGGATGGCGGGCTGCAGACCATCAAGGTGAAGATGCCCACCATCGTCACCGTCGACCTGCGCCTCAACGAGCCGCGCTACGCGTCGCTGCCGAACATCATGAAGGCCAAGAAGAAGCCGCTCGACGAGAAGACCGCCGCCGATTACGGCGTCGATGTCTCGCCGCGCCTCGAGATCGTCAAGACGACCGAGCCGGAAGCGCGCAAGGCCGGTGAAATCGTGGGCTCCGTCGATGAGCTCGTGTCGAAACTCAAGGAAGCGGGGGCTGTGTGATGTCTGTTCTTCTTCTTGCCGAAGTCAATGATGGCGAACTCGCGCTGGATGCCACCGCCAAAGCCGTGGCCGCCTGTGCCAACCTGGGCGATGTGACCGTGCTCTGCGCCGGGGGCTCCGCCGCCGCCGCAGGTGAGGCCGCCGCCAAGATCGCGGGCGTCTCCAAGGTGCTCGTGGCCGAGGATCCCTCGCTGGGCCACCGCCTCGCCGAGTCGACCGCAGCGCTCATCGTGAGCCTCGCGGGCGACTACTCGCACATCGTCGCCCCCGCCACCACCGACGCCAAGAACGTGCTGCCCCGCGTGGCCGCGCTGCTCGACGTGATGGTGATCTCCGATTGCTCGGGCGTGGTGGATGCCGATACGTTCGAGCGCCCGATCTACGCGGGCAACGCGATCCAGACGGTGAAATCGAAAGACGCCACCAAGGTCGTCTCGATCCGCACCGCGAGCTACGACGCGGCGGGCGAGCAGGGCGCGGCCCCGGTTGAAACCGTCTCGGCTGCCGACAACCCCGGCCTCTCCGAATGGATCGAAGACAAGGTGGCGGCCTCCGATCGCCCCGAGCTGACCTCCGCGGGCATCGTCGTCTCCGGCGGCCGCGGCGTAGGCTCGAAGGACGATTTCGCGATGATCGAGAAGCTCGCCGACAAGCTCGGCGCGGCCGTGGGCGCCTCGCGCGCGGCGGTCGACTCCGGCTTCGCCCCGAACGACTGGCAGGTGGGCCAGACCGGCAAGGTCGTCGCCCCCGATCTCTACGTGGCCGTGGGCATCTCGGGCGCCATCCAGCACCTTGCGGGGATGAAGGACTCGAAGATCATCGTGGCCATCAACAAGGACGAGGAAGCGCCGATCTTCCAGGTGGCCGATTACGGCCTCGTGGCCGATCTCTTCGCCGCTGTGCCGGAACTCACCGAGAAGCTCGGCTGAGCCTCGGCCCTTTCGGATAGACACGCGAAGGCCCGCTCTCACCAGCGGGCCTTTTTCTTTTGCCGGCCCTTCGGCCTTCAGGGCTCGAGCAGCCCCGCCAGCGCGGGCACCAGCGCCTCCGCCACCGCCGCGTGCTGGGCAGGGCCGAAGCCGCCGGCACCCGCCTCGCGCGGCAAGACGAGTTCCACCACCGCCGCCACCTCGCCGCGCAGCGCCTCGAGCATCACGCGCGTCACGAAGGCCGGGTCGTCGGCCGGATCGGGGCTGTCGCAGCGCGCCTCGGGGGGCCGGCCGGAGAGCCAGAGCAGCACCACCGGCGCGCCGATCCGGCCGATGAGCCCTCGCATGGAGGCGAGCCACACCGTCGCCAGCTCCTCGCGGATATAGGCGAAGCGCTCGGGCGAGAGCGCCATCAGCCGCCCGAGCAGGTGCCGGGTGAAGCTGAACTCCATGAAATCCACCTCCGGGTAGAGCGCCTGCAGCGCCTCGGTGGGCTGCAGGAACCGGTCGTTCCGCCGGGGATGCACGCGGTAATACATGTTCGAGAGGTTGGCCGCGCCGGGCACCTGCAGCACGCAGGCCCGCGCCCGCGCCGCAGAGCCCATCAGCGCCCGGTCATTGGCAAAGGCCTCCACCCCGGCATTGGGCCAGCCGAAATTCACACAGGTCAGCCCCGTAAGCTCTTCCAGCAAGTCGGGAAACGGCAGGGCCACCTCCCGCGCAAAGGTTTCCGTGCCGCCGAGGCAGGCCACGAACTCGCCCTCGAGCGGGCGGGGCGGGCCGCGAAAGAGCAGCCGCGAGCCATCGTAGCGGCAATGGTCGATCTGGGGGCGGCTCGCGCGCCCCGGCTTGGCATAGGCCATCTCACCCACCTTGTTCTGTTCACCCGGAAGACAGGATTGCGCCGCAAGCGTTGAGAAAAGGCTAAAGCGCGCATTCGAGGAGAATTGCGCGTATCGCGGCCCACGGGGCCACGCGCCCTTGCGGCGCCGCCCGGCCCGCGCCTATGGTGTCGCCACCGAGACCGGGAGAGAGGCGAGCCATGGAAATCAGCAAGATCGGCGTTGTCGGCGCGGGCCAGATGGGCAACGGCATCGCCCATGTGATGGCGGCGGCGGGCTATGACGTGCTTCTGAACGACATCAGCCAGGAGGCGATCGAAAAGGGGCTCGGCACGATCCGCAAGAACATGCAGCGGCAGGTGGATCGCGGAAAGCTCGAGGCCGCCGAGATGGAGGCCGCCATTGGCCGAATCACCCCCACGCTGGAGCTGAAGGCGCTGGGCGAGACCGACCTCGTGATCGAGAGCGCCACCGAGCGCGAGACCGTCAAGCAGGCGATCTTCGAGGATCTCGTGCCGCATCTGCAGCCGCACACGATCCTCACGTCGAACACCTCGTCGATCTCCATCACACGGCTGGCGAGCCGCACCGACCGGCCCGAGAAGTTCATGGGCTTCCACTTCATGAACCCGGTGCCGGTGATGCAGCTCGTCGAGCTCATCCGCGGCATCGCCACCGATGTGCCCACCTTCGAGGCCTGCCACGGCGTGGTGGAGCGGCTCGGCAAGACAGCCGCCAGCTCCGAGGATTTCCCCGCCTTCATCGTCAACCGCATCCTCATGCCGATGATCAACGAGGCGGTCTATACGCTGTACGAAGGCGTCGGCAATGTCACCTC